>NZ_OZ060392.1 GCF_964059005.1 Buchnera aphidicola (Thelaxes suberi) | reverse complement strand
AATCAATATAGATATTCAACTATCCTCTTCAGGATATCAATTCTTTTATCGACAATATTTTGTAAATCTTCTATTTTCAAATTGGAAATAGATCCTCTTAAAAATTGCTTTCCAATTTTTTTAGAAAGAATATGTCTAAGTTCGTTTTCTCCTTCTTCAATTAATATTTTTTTTACCTTTAAAGCAGCTTTTAAATCCTCTTTTTCCTCTTTTCTAAATTTATATGCAATTATTTTATTTATTAAAAATTTGTTTTTTATAAAATCTATATATTCTTTTTTGCTTATTAATTTACCTCTGTTATTAATATTTCTATAATTGAAATTGTTTATTTTGTTTGTTACTTCTTTATTCCATTTTTTGGAACATACACCTATCAATTTTAACATTTTGCTAGTTATTTTTATTTTTGAAGGAAAAAATCTTTTTGTTTTTTGATCCCACCTTCTTTGGTATTCAATCAAATCCCAATCTCTTAGGTGTCTGAGAGCTCTTGTCCCTCTTGTTATTGATTTAATTCCGGATTTTGCTATAGTTGACAACCCACAGTAATCGGTCAACGTAGTAGCGCTTGCTGGGACGTAGTAGGAAATAATATTGACATGATAAACAATAGCGTTGATCATTGCATTAAGGGCTTTTCTTCGAGATTTGTGTATTTTACGGGATCGGGGGTTATTTCCTCCATGAGAATAAAATAGAGGGTCTGATGTAAAATCCCTGTTTTTATTTTTTTGTAATGTTTCTTCTAGTATGTAAGGGATTTTATGAAAATGATGTGGGGGTTTTCTGAACTGGGGGTTTAAATTGTTAACATTTTTTCTTTTTTCAAAATTCAAAGATAATTGCATTATATTAAATCCTTATTTTAAATTTAATAAATTTATTTTTAAATAAATAAAAAAATAAATACACATAAACTAAATATTAATAAATAATAATTAGTAATTGTTTTAATAATAGTATTTTTTTTTCTTTAAATAGTAAATATAAATTTTGCAGAAAAAAAACAATTCCACTTGCAGAAAAAAAACAATTCCACTTGCAATAGGAGGGTTTAACACCCCTCCATGAGTTAAATTTAAAAAACTTCTGCCATCATGCATCTTACTCCACCACCCCCTACTTTTTCTATAATATCAATATCTATAGGGATTAACTTACCCCAACGAGAAAGTTGGTCTTTTTGAAACCCTGTTAATGCATCAAAGGCTCTAAAGGAGAGAATAATCTTGTGATCTCTGGTATTCTGGGATTGTAATTCTAAAATATTACCATCCATCTCATTGACTTGAATAGGGCTAATCTCAATAATTTGTTTATTAGAGGCGATAATTGATTTTATCACATTTTTTCTTTCTTCTATATCATGAATACTCTTTAGGCTGACAATAGCAAAATTTGACCCAATACTTAACATAACATTGGTATGATAAATTGGGTTGTTTCCTAGATCATAACTATGAAAAACAACAGATCTATATCCTAAATTTTTACAAAACAAATCAACTAACTTTTTATCAGTTCGTGAAGAAATTGAACTATATAAAATTTTATTTTTTCTATCCAAAACAATACTACCCGTTCCTTCTAACGTATGATTTTCCCATTCAAATCTTGATAAATTTATTATTTTATTGAAATGAATACCATTTTTCTCTAATTCTTTAATCAAATTAACAGGTTGCTGTTCTTTGCTTCGATTTTTTGTTAACATGGGGTAAATTATTAAAATTCTTCTATTATCATTATTAAAATTAACAGAAAACCAATTATTGGGAAAAATTGAATCGGGGTTATTACCATTTTTTTTACTTTTCAATAAAATAACATTAATACCATTTTTTTTTAATGTTTCAACCATTTTATAAAATTCATTTATTACCATCTTCCTTTGCGAGTCAGATATATTTCCTATTTTTTGGAAAAAATTAGTTTTCGCTGTTTCATTATTAAAATTAAAACTGTCAGGTGTTACCATAACAACAGTATCAGATAATACAGAATGATGTCTATTTAATAAGCTATATGCACACATTAATATTATAAAAAGTAATAAAATTTTATTTAAAATAGGTTTCATTTTAAAAAATTTACCTCATATGAGTTATTTATTGGATTATC
>NZ_OZ060391.1 GCF_964059005.1 Buchnera aphidicola (Thelaxes suberi) | reverse complement strand
GAAAAGTTGGCCATTTGCATTATAAGTAGGGGGGGGTGGAAGAAGGATCAATGAAGAAGGAGAGGGGTAGGGGGGTTAAGGAAGGGCGCAAGAATAATTTTACCATAAATATATAAACCTTAATAATAGTTTATTAATTAAATTTATTTAGATCTTATATATATTATTTATTTTTTCTTTTATCTATAAGACTTGTTTTATTTATTTATAACTATAAAAATAGATTAGATTAATGTACTAACTATTTTCTTATTTAAAAAAAACAAATATATGTTATTATTATAAATAAATTTATAAAAGATTAAACAAATGTATAACTTTAAGATAGCTGAAATCAGTTGAATTTTATACCCCAAGTCTAAAATAAATTATGCAAATGGGGGTATATAAATTTTTTCATTAATTTCATTATTCAATGAGTATATTCTATGAAAAATCATCAATATGAAATTGAAATATTAAAGGAAAAAACAAATTACCATATGGATCCTACCGCAGTTTTTAAAAAAATATGCGGGGGGAAACCTTACTCATTACTTCTTGAATCTGCTGAAATTAAAACAAAAAAAAACGTAGAAAGCATGTTAATAATTGATTCAGCGTTAAAAATTACTGCACAAAATCTTACAGTAACGTTCGATACATTTACACCTAATGGGAAAGCAATACTTCCTATTTTAGATTATTTACTACCTCCTAAAATAGAAACATTTTCATACCCCAACGGAAGAAAATATAAATTCCCTGAACCTCAAAAAAACATAAATGAAGATCAAAATTTAAGAAATACTTCCATTTTTGATTCCATTAGGGTATTATTAAAAACCATTAAAACACCACAGAACGAACCCAAATCCGTCTTTTTAGGAGGATTTTTTTCTTACGATTTAGTGACAACTTTCGAAAACATACCTAAATTAATAAACAAACAAAATTGTCCTGATTTCTGCTTTTATCTTGCAGAAACATTACTTATTATAGATCATAAAAATAAAACTAGCTCTATACAATCCACTCTATTTAAAAATAATATATCTGAAAAAATCCGATTAAAAAATCGTATGTCTGAAATTATAAAAATTCTATCAAAAATTTCCAATAAAAAAATTAAAATACCCAAAATAAAAATAACAAAAAAAAAATCTATATCTACTAATAAAAACGATATTCAATATATAAAGATTATAAACGATATAAAAAAATTTATACAAAAAGGAGATATTTTCCAGATCGTCCCTTCTAGAAAATTTTTCTCACCCTGTGAATCACCCCTTATTTCATATCAGGTATTAAAATCAAAAAATCCTAGTCCATATATGTTTTATATGCAAGACATCAATTTCACTTTATTCGGTGCATCACCCGAAAGCTCATTAAAATTTAACCCCGAAAATAGAAAAATAGAAATTCATCCCATTGCAGGAACGCGACCTAGGGGTTTCATAAAAAATAATAAAATTGATATTGATTTAGATAATAAACGCGAATTAGAAATGAGAACCAACCCTAAAGAATTAGCTGAACATATAATGTTAGTAGATCTCGCTAGAAACGATCTAGCACGTATTTGTAACCCGGGTACTAGATATGTAGCTGAACTAACTAAAGTCGATAAATATTCACATGTGATGCATCTGGTATCAAAAATAGTGGGTATACTAAAAGAAGACCTTGACGCATTACATGCCTACCAAGCATGTATGAACATGGGTACTCTAAGTGGTGCCCCTAAGATAAGAGCAATGCAATTAATATCACAATATGAAGGGGAAAGAAGAGGAGCATATGGTGGTGCTATGGGCTACCTAACAGCTTCTGGATTAATAGACACATGTATAATCATAAGATCAGCTTATGTCGAAAAAAAAATTGCTACAGTGCAGGCTGGGGCTGGAATTATATTAGATTCCATCCCACAACTTGAAGCTGATGAAAGTCGTAATAAAGCAGAAGCTGTTCTTAACTCAATAATGATTGCTAACGAAATATCAGATGATCTAAAAAAGGGAAAGTAACAAGGAAATGACAAACATATTATTTATAGATAATTTTGATTCATTCTTATACAACTTTATTGATCTTTTAAGAATTAAAAATCATAATGTTATTATCTTTCGTAATAATACTTGTTTAAAGGTAATTGAAAAATTTATTAGAAATTTTAATGATCCAATCATAATTTTATCCCCCGGTCCAGGAGCTCCAAAAAATGCCGGATGTATGAATCAAATTATTAAAAATTTTAAGGGCAAAATACCTATAATTGGGGTATGCTTAGGATTTCAAGCTTTAATTGAAAGCTATGGTGGAATAATAAAACCAGCAGAACCAATAATGCATGGAAAGGCATCTTTAATTCATCATGATAAAAAAGCCATGTTTTCAAGTATTCCTAATCCATTTTTGGCTGGGAGATACCATTCCCTTATGGGAGCTAATATTCCTGATACATTAATTATTAATGCTTTTTGTGAAAAAGTACCTATGGCTATCAGAAACGATGACCATTTAGTATATGGGTTTCAATTTCATCCAGAATCTATTTTAACATCTGTAGGATCAAAAATTGTTGAAAATACAATAAACTGGATAAATAAAAATAAAAAAAAATAAAAAAATAAAAATTTTTCTTATTTATAAATATTTTATAATAATTTGTCAAGAAAAATTTTAATAAAAAACCCTACCCAACCCATCCCTAAAGATAAAGGGGTGGGTAA
>NZ_OZ060390.1 GCF_964059005.1 Buchnera aphidicola (Thelaxes suberi) | reverse complement strand
AGTATGTTATAGACCAAATTATACCAACATGCTAACAATATTAAAGTTAATATTACCAAAAATAATAATAAAAAAATTAAATTGATTAATTGTAATATATGTAAGAAAAATAGTAGATTTTTAAAAAAGGGGGAGTTACACTAAAAAAATTAATTTTTAATGTATTAAATTTTAAATAAAATGAATAGAATAATTTAAATTATATTTATTTACTTCATGGAATATCCGGGTAGGGAGAAGTAACTAATTTTTTTAAATAGTAATACTCAACATTAATTTGTTTTTTTAATCCTTCTGATCCCATTTTTACTAATTCAGGTAAAGAATACTCTTTTACAAGAAATTGTAATATTTTTTGTTTTGCAATTTTTTCTTCTAAAAAAAACATTTTTTTAGCTTTTCTTCTTTTTTTTAAAAAAGTATAACGGGATTCTCGGTATTTTAATATACCCCGAATTCTATTATCTCGTCCTTTTTTTTGAGCTTCTTTTAAAGAAATTTTCTTTAAACCTTTTTCTACTAATTGTTTATTAATCCACCCTAATTGTTGTGATCGTGCATTTTGTAATTTAATGTTAGATACTTCAAATAACATAAAAAAAAGAGGTGTTAAAATAATTATTTTAGGCATATAGTTTCCTAAAATAGGATCCCATTTTTTTTCACATTTTAGAAAACCCATTGGTTCCATAAATTGTGTGATTAATCTAGAAGCTCTAGTAATAGACTTATTACCAGCCGGTGATATAGTGGATAAACCACATTCATCAGATAGTTGCTCTACTGAAGCTTGGACAATTTTTGATGTTAGATTAAAATGATAAAGCATTGCTTGAACCATAGCGCGCATAGCAGAAGCTCGATGTTTATTTAATTGTCTTTCTCTATGCAAGTATAATCCTGTTTTGGGATCAATAGGTTGTATTGTATAATGCAAAATACCTTTTGCAACATCAATTTCTTGCGCCATTTTCATTGCATAACGAATGAAAGTAGGTCTATTTTTATTCCCCTTGGGAGGGGTAAATACAGGATTGGGGTTGTTTATATAATTTCTTTTTAACATAGTATTTTTATTCTAATAGAGTAATTTTACTTATTCAATAATGTTTAAATAATTAAAATTTTATTAATATATTAATTTTTAAAATAATATAATTATTGTTTTAAAATTTATAAATAGTATTTTTCACTAATTTTTTTTAAATACATATATTCAGTATTAACTTTTTTTTTCAATCCTTTAGAACCCATTTTTGTTAACTCAGTTGTTGAATAGTGTTTTATTAAAACATTTAAAATTCTTTTTTTTATTTTATTTTCGTCTAAGTTAAAAATTTTAGGAAATTCTTTATGAATAATAAAATTGTTTAAAACATGAGAAATATTTTGATTACAATAATGTTTTTTATAAATTTTATTTTTTACATTTGCTATTCCAACTATTTTAAAAAAAAGATTTTTTATTTTTATGGTTTTATGGATACAACTTTTTGATGTAACCAAAGAACATAAACCCATTGGTTCCATAAATTGTGTGATTAATCTAGAAGCTCTAGTAATAGACTTATTACCAGCCGGTGATATAGTGGATAAACCACATTCATCAGATAGTTGCTCTATAGTTGATTCAACTTCACAAGATTGCTCATTTAAATAATAAAGCATTGCTTGAATCATAGCGCGCATAGCAGAAGCTCGATGTTTATTTAAACCCCGAATTCGATTTATCGTAGTAATATTATTTTTTACATAATTACTAGTATGATGAACTCGCGCAATATCTATTTTTGCAGCGAGCTGCATTGCAAATTTTATAAATTGTGATCTTTTTTTACCTTTTTTATACGGGATAAAAGAGGGATATTTATTGTTTACATATTTTTTTTTATACACTCGATAAACACACTTTTTCATTATTTATGATAATAAATTTAATATTATTTAAAATAATATTAAATGCTACTAAAAGTAAAAAATTGAAATTAAATAATTATTAAGAATAAAAATCTTAACATTAAGATAATTTTTTTTCAATAAAAATATATAATATTTAAGAATAGTGTTTTTTACTCATTTTATCTATATATGCCATACCAAAAGCAGATAAAACAAAAGTTAAATGAATAACTACACACCACATAATTTTATTATCTGAAATTTTATCTGCATCCATAAATAATCTTAATAAATGTACTGAAGATATTGCTACAATAGAAGAAGCAACTTTATTTTTTATTGAATTTACATCCATTGTCCCCATCCAACTTAACCGTTTTTTATTTTCTGTTGTTTCCATTTTTGCTATAAAGTTTTCATAACCAGAAAACATTACCATAACTAATAAACCCCCTACTAATGCAATATCTATTAGGGATAATACAATTAACACTAATCCAGATTCAGACATAGTTAAAATTTCAGGTATAACACAAATAATTTGTTGAAAAAACTTTACTGTTAATAGAACAAAACCAAATGCTAAACCAATATAGACAGGAAACATTAGCCATCGTGAACTATAGATAACATTAGCAATTCTCTTTTCCATTTTATTACCTTATTATATAATAATGCATGTATTAATTTATTATTTTCTATAAAAATTATTTTTTTTTTTCGTTCTGTTATTGAAAATTTTATAAATATAACATATATATATATATGCTAATAATTTAATTTTTAAAATTTATTATTTTCTATAAAAATTATTTTTTTTTTTCGTTCTGTTATTGAAAATTTTAATATTTGAATATGAAGGAGTAATTTATGTCATATCATTCATTTTCTTTGGAACCTAAATATGAAAACACTATGTTTTCTCAACGATTTAAGGAAATAGATAAATTATTTAGTACTTTATCGGGTAAAAAAATAATTGCAGATAGTGTTCCCCCCTATGACATACTACAGTTAAAAGAAAATTTTTATAAATTAATTATTAGTGTTCCGGGATACTTTGAAGAAAATTTAGAAATTTCTACACAAGACGATCAGCTAGTTATTATTGGAAAAAAAGAAATTACAGAAAATACTAATGAAAAAAAAGAAACTGTAGAAAAAATATTGCATCAGGGAATTTATACAGGTGATTTTTCTTTAAGTTTTCGTTTAAATCAACGAATATCTGTTACTAATGCAACTTTAAATCAGGGTTTATTAACCATATATTTTAAATACCAAATTCCAGAAAAACAAAAAATACAAAAAATACAAATTAATGTAAAATAAAAATTTTAATTATTAATTCAAAAATTTTATAAATAAATAATAAGTTTATATTATTTTATTCTCTTGTAAAAGTAAAAAAGTAAAAATTATTAAAAAACTTTTTTCTATTACAAGAGAATCTTTGAATAAAATATTTTGTATATTTAACACTGTAAGGTAATTTAAAATTGATTTTATATTTAAATAATAATGATGTTATTAATTAACAATATTATTAAAATTTTTTATTTTTTATTTTTTATATTTTTTATTTTCGATTTAATTTTATTAGATAACCAAATATTATTTAATACATTTAGCATTGCTTTTATAGACGATTCTATGATGTCTGTTGCCAAACCTATTCCATGAAATTTACGATTATTATATTTTACTACTATATCTACCTGACCCAATGCATCTCTTCCCTCACCCTTACCAACGAGATGAAATTTTTCTAAAACAATCGGAAGACCTGCTATATTATTTAACGCTTGATAAATAGAATTTACAGGTCCATTTCTTGTTGTAATAATTTCATTTAAAATTTTATCTCCACATAGAAGTTTAACTGATGCTGTTGAAACCCCCGTAGAATCAGAATGTATGCTAAAATATTTTAGTTGAAAATGTTCTTGATTCTTATCTTCTTGATTGCTAATAAAAGCAAGAGCTTCAAGATCGTAATCAAATACTTGCCCTTTTTTATCTGCTAATTTCAAAAAATTTAAATATAATTGATTCAAATCATAATCATCATCTTGATATCCCATTTCACGCATATGATGTTTTACTGCAGCTCTTCCTGATCGAGATGTGAGATTTAACTGTACAGCTTTTACCCCAATTGTTTTAGGATCAATAATTTCGTAGTTTGCTCTATTTTTTAATATTCCATCTTGATGAATACCTGAAGAATGTGCAAATGCATTACTACCTATAATAGATTTATTAGCAGGTATGGGAGTATTACATAATTGACTTATTAACTGGCTAGTTCGATATAACTCATTGTGTTTAATATTAGTAAAAACATTTAACAATTTCTCTTTTAATTTAATTGTTAATATTACTTCTTCTAAAGCTGTATTGCCAGCTCTTTCCCCAATCCCACTAATTGTACCTTCTATTTGTCGTACACCTGCTTCTATTGAAGCAATAGCATTGCCTGCTGCTAATCCTAAATCGTCATGACAATGCGCAGAAATAATAGCATTATCAATATTGGGGACTCTATTAAACAAATTTTTAATAATTGTTTTAAATTGACTAGGTATGGTATATCCAACAGTATCGGGTATATTAATTGTTGTAGCTCCTGCCTTGATAACGCTTTCAACAATTCTACATAAATTATCTATTGATGTTCTTCCAGCGTCTTCACATGAAAATTGCACATCATCTGTGTATTTTAATGCAATTTTAATTGAATGAATAGCCATTTCAATGATTTCAAAAAAATTTTTTTTTAGTTTAGATTTAATATGTAAATCAGATGTACCTAAAAATAAATGAATTCTGGCACTTTTAGCATTACGCATTGAAATACCTGCTGCTTCAATGTCTTTTTTTATACATCTAGCTAAACTACATATTTTACTATTTTTTATTCTTTCTGAAATCATTTGAACGGATTTAAAGTCTCCAGGGGAGGAAATAGGAAACCCTGCTTCGATTATATCGACTCCTAATCGTTCTAAAGATACTGCAATCTGTAATTTTTCTTTTACAGTGAGGCTTGCTTGTAATGATTGCTCTCCATCTCGTAAAGTAGTATCTAAAATAATAACTTTTTGACTCATAATCCCCTCTAACTATAACCTGCTTTCAAAAAATAAAATTTATTAAAAATAATATTTTATATAAATAATCATTTATAAAAATAATACATTAGGATATTAATTTATATATGAAAAAATTTGGGATTTGATTTTCATATTTCTTGATTTTTTTATAGTGTTGTAAAGTAAAATCTATTTCATCTAATCCGTTTAAAATACACATACGATGAAAATTACTTAAATAAAAATAATATTTTTTTTTCTCAAAAAAAACATAGTTTTCTATTAAATCAACTGTAATTTCAGTTATTTTATTTTTTTTTATTAAATTAAAAAATAAATCAATAATGTTTTTATCTAGAGTAATAAGTAATAATTGGTTATTAAAACTATTAGTATAAAAGATGTCAGAAAAACTAGAAGATATAATAATTTTTATCCCATAATCTAAAAGAGCCCATACTGCATGTTCGCGGGAAGATCCACATCCAAAATTATCTCTTGTTAATAAAATTGTGGATTTACGATAACATGGTTTATTTAAATTAAAATCAGGATTAAGCATCTCATTATTATGATCAGTATATCGCCAATTATTAAATAAATGTTTTCCAAAACCAGTTTTTGTTACTTTTTGCAAAAATTCTTTCGGTATTATCGCGTCTGTATCAATATTTGATATATCAAGGGGTATAATTGATCCTGTATATATAGAGGGTATATTCATAATTTTAATATTAACCTGAATAAAAAATTTATTTTTTAAAATATTATATATTTTTAATATCAACAAAGTAACCAAAAATTGCTGCAGCAGCAGCAGTAATAGGGCTAACTAAATGAGTTCTTCCCCCTCTTCCCTGTCTATCTTCAAAATTTCTATTACTTGTAGAAGCGCACCTTTCTTCTTTATTTAGTTTATCATCATTCATAGCTAGACACATGGAGCATCCAGGTAATCTCCATTCAAATCCTGCATTTATAAAAATTTTATCTAAACCTTCTTTTTCTGCTTGAATTTTTACTAATTTTGAACCTGGGACAACTATTGCTTTTGTTTTTTTTGATACTTTTTTATTTTTTATTATTTTTGATGCAATTCTTAAATCTTCAATTCTAGAATTAGTGCAGGAACCGATAAACACTTTATCAACAGTTAAATTAATTATTTTTTGATTAGGTTTTAAACCCATATATTTCAAAGCTTTTTCAGCAGCTTGTTGATCGATTATATTATTTATTTTTTTTGGATCAGGGATATGTTCTGTAATATTTATTGTTTGACTTGGATTCGTCCCCCAAGTTATTTGCGGTTCTATTTGGGATACATCAAATTTTACTATTTTATCAAATTTTGCATCGTTATCGGTTTTTAAATTTTTCCAATATTCCAATGCATTGTTCCACCTTTCTTTTTTGGGAGTATATGGTAAGTTTTTTAAATATTTATATGTAGTTGCATCAGGTGCTATAATTCCTGATTTTGCCCCCATTTCTATAACCATATTACATATAGTCATTCTCCCTTCCATTGTTAAATTTTCTATTGTTTCTCCTGAAAATTCAACAACATAGCCTGTACCAAATGCAGTTCCTACTTTTTTTATAATATAAAGAATAACGTCTTTTGCTGTAATATAAGGTTTTAACATTCCGTTGATTATAATATTCATTGTTTTGGAGCGAGCTTGTTTTAATGTTTGGGTAGCTAAAACATGTTCCACTTCTGATGTTCCTATTCCAAAAGCAAGAGCTCCAAATGCTCCATGAGTTGATGTATGTGAATCGCCACATACTATAGTCATCCCTGGTAACGTTAAACCTTGTTCAGGACCCATTACATGTACTATTCCTTGATTAATATGATTTAAATCATATAATTTAATATTAAAATCTTTGCAATTGTTAATCAGTTGTTGCATTTGAATTTGAGCTGCTTTACCTGAAGCGTTAATTTTATTTGTTGTAGTAGAAACGTTATGATCCATAGTTGCAAATGTTTTATGGGGTGCATGTACTATTCTTTTTTTATTTCTTAAAGACTCAAATGCTTGAGGAGAAGTTACCTCATGTAATAAATGAAGATCTATATATATAATTGGTAATGTATTTTTATCTTCATAAATAATATGAGAATTATATAATTTTTCGTAAAGAGTTTTTCCCATTTTTTAAGCCTTTTTTGCCAGTAAATCACTTATTTTATCCCCTATTTGATTTGTTTTTAAAAAATTTTGGGGGTTTTTTGAAATATCTATAGTCATATATTTTTTCATAAGAGCTTCATGAACAGCTTCATCTATGCATGAAGAAAGAAAGGGTAAATGTAAAGAATATTTTAACAACATTGAAAGTGATAAAATTTGTGCAATGGGGTTTGCAATATTTTTTCCAGCAATATTAGGAGCTGATCCTCCAGCTGGTTCATACAGTCCAAAACCTTTTTCATTTAAACTAGCTGATGGTAATAATCCTATTGAACCAATAATAGCTGCACATTCATCGGAAATTATGTCTCCAAATAAATTGGAACATAAAATTACATCGAATGAGCTTGGATTTTTGATTAATTCCATTGTTGCACTATCTATATACATATGTTCTAACTTTACATCAGGAAATTCATATGCAATTTCATTGACTATGTTTCTCCATAATATGGAGCTTTTTAAAACATTTGCTTTATCTATAGAAACAATTTTTTTTTTTCTTGATTGAGCTATTTTAAATGCTAATTTTGCAATACGTTTAATTTCTGATTGAAAGTAAATTTCAGTATCAAAAGCATATGGATTATCAATATTGGTAACTTTATTTGATTCTCCAAAATATATACCTCCTGTTAATTCTCGAATACATATTAAATCAATACCTTTTTTTATTATGTTATTTTTTAAAGGAGAAATATTTAATAAATGTTGAGATAGTTTGCATGGTCTAATATTTGCAAAGAGATCAAAATGTTTTCTTAATTTTAATAATCCTGCTTTTTCTGGTTTTTCTATTTCGGGTAAATGATCCCATTTGTTACCTCCTACAGATCCGAATAAAATTGCATCAGCATTTTCGCATCCTTCTATAGTCTCTTGTGTTAAAGCTATACCATGTTTATCTATTGATACACCACCTACATCATATTCACACGTTTGAACATTAAATGAAAAATTTTTTTTTAATACTTCGATGATTTTATATGCTTCTTGAATAATTTCAGGACCTATTCCATCTCCTGGTAGTACTGCAATCTTATATAATTTTTTTATCATTTTTGTCTCAGTATAGAACTTAAAAAATTTTTTATTCGTATTAATTCATTTTGAATATAATAATTTTTTATTTGTTTTACATAAATTTTTTTAATTTTATACTAATAGTATATTGATGTAAATAAATTTTGTGTGTTATGTTATTTTTCTTTTTTATATTATTAATACCTTATGTAATTTTGCATTTATAAACATAGAATGCATATAAAATTAAAATTAACTTGCATCTAT
>NZ_OZ060389.1:446225-529515 GCF_964059005.1 Buchnera aphidicola (Thelaxes suberi) | reverse complement strand
TTTTATATATATTTCAAGTATATTTTTTTAAAATAAAAAATGTATATGTACTTGTAAAGTATATTTATAAATAAATATGAGTATTGTATAATAAATGATGAAAAATTATATAAAAATATATCTTTTGTTAAAAAAAAGAAAAAGAATGATTTTGATCTTAATTTTGTCTTTAATTACTTGTATTTTTTTTGTTGTATTCATTCATAATAGATTATGGAATGTTCATCATTTTTATAGTCAAACAAAAAGAAAAACAGATTTTCATCAATTTTATGATATTAATAAGTTCGTTGATTCAAATAATGATGAATCTGAAAAAAATACATTAAATTTTATTCGTAATAATAGGAATATTTATGGTTTACTAACAGTTTTAAATTTAAGTAAGTCTTATGTTTTAAATAAAAATTTCAATAAAGCTTTGTTACTTTTATATAATCATTTACATTTATCTCAAGATAAATTTATATTTAATACAATGTTGTTAGAAATAGCAAAAGTTCAAATGAAACAAAACAAATTTAATGATGCTATAGAAACGTTAAATTCAATTAAAAGTAAATTATATTTAAAAACAATATTAAATATGAAGGGAGATATTTTTTTTATATTAAAAAAGTATGACGATGCTATACAATTTTGGATACATGCTCTTCAATTAGAAAGTAATGTAATTACAAAAATTATTTTAAAAATGAAAATAAATTCAATAGAAGAAAGAGACTATTTTTATATATATAATTATCAGAAGAATACTAATGAAAATTAAAATAATTTTAATTGGAAGGTCGAATGTTGGTAAATCAAGTTTGTTTAACTTGATGACGCAAACTAACAATGCAATTATTGATAAATCAAAAAATACTACTATAGATTATAAGTATAAATTATTTATATCTTTAAGAGATTTCAAAGTTCAAGTAATAGATACTCCAGGTATTAGTCAAATTACTAATAATACAAGTCAAATAATATTAGATAATATTAAACAAGTATTAAATAAATCACATATAATATTATTTTTAGTGAATGCACGAAATAACTGTACACATGAAGATGAACATATTGCTACATTGATTCGAAAACAGAATAAGCCTATTTTTTTATTAGTTAATAAAATTGATAAAGTAAATATTTATGATATTATGAGTGATTTTTTATCTTTAGGTTTTATAAATACTTATTTTATTTCAGTTAAAAATAAAATAAATACAACTTTTTTTAATAAAAAAGTTTTAATACCTTTTATTGAAAATAAAATAAATAGTGATTATTTTTCATTAGTTAAAAAAAGAAGTTGTAATAATATAACACAAAAAATAATTATTTCTATTATTGGTCGACCTAATGTTGGTAAATCAACTATTATTAATAATATTATAAGTAGTAACAATAGATTAATGACATCCAATCAACCTGGTACAACACGTGATAGTATTGAAGTAAGTTATATAGAAAAAAATAATAAATATATTTTTATTGATACAGCTGGAATTAGAAAACGAAAAAATATAAAAGATTTATTAGAAAAAAATTCTATTCAAAGAAGCATTAAAAGTATATATAAGAGTGATTTAGTTATTTTAGTTATTAATGCTGCTGATAAAGTTTTAAAACAAGATTTATTTTTACTGAATCAGATCAATATTATGGGAAAGTTATTGATTATATTAATTAATAAATGGGACTTAATTTCAAAAAGTAAAAAAAAGACAATTAAACAAGAAATTAATGAAATTTTACATTTCGTTACTTATATTCCTAAAATTTTTGTATCTGGTCGATATGATAAAAATATTTTTAAAAATATAAAAAAAACAGTTTATCAAGTACACGAATCTGCAAAAAAAAGAATTACTTCTTCTATTTTAACACGATTATTACATAATATGTTAAAAAAGCATAAACCCCCAATAATCAATGGGAAAAAAATTAAATTAAAATTTGCTCATCCAGAACATGATAATAAGAACATATATTTAAAAAAAATCATTATTTATGGAAATAAAACTCATTTATTAACATGTAATTATATTAAATATTTAAGTCGTCAATTTCAAACAGAATTAAATTTAATAGGTATTCCTATAACGTTAATTTTCAAAAATGCGAATAATCCATATATTATAGATTAAATTATTTAATTTAAATAATATTACTTATTTAGTTGTATAGTTTAAAGAATATGTAGGAATGGTGACTTCAATGTCTTCACATCCTAATTTTGCTTGACAAGATAATCTACTATTTTCTTTTAATCCCCATGCTTTATCTAAAGCATCTTCTTCTTCTTCTGAACATGTCGAAATTGAATTAAATCCTTTTGTAATAAAACAATGACATGTAGTACATACACACGATTTTTCACAAGCATGTTCAATATAGATATTATTTTTTAAAGCAACATTAAGGATTGTACTACCGCTTGTAGCTTGAACAATTTTTTTTTCGATTTTATTATTTTTTTTAAATATAAATGTTATGTTTGGCATATATTTTATTTTTACCTAGATGTAAAATTAATAGTAAATTTTTTATTTTATAAAATTTTATATATATAAAAGATATTTTTATTGTAAATGTATTGATGACATGGTTTTTTCTATAGTAATTTTAAATTTTAAAAAATATTTTAATTTTTCTAAATTATTTTTAGCTTTTTCCCAATTTTTTGCATATAAATATTGTTGTAATTTATTAGATAAATATATTTCTATTTTTGTTATTTTTTTATAAAAAACATTAATTTTTTTGTACTGATTATCTTTTTTAAAATTTTCTAGTTTTTCATATAAATAAAATTGAAAACTTAAAAATTTGTTATATTGATCGCAATTTGTTTTTTTTTTTATATTTGATTGATGTAAACTAATTAAATGTTCAGCTCTTGTTATAGGATTTTTTAAAATTTGATATGCTTTATTAATTAATATAGAATTTTGCATAAAATGTAATCTTTTTTTTTCTTCAATATGCATATATAAATCAGGATGATATTTTTTTTGCAGTTGATAAAATTTATTTTTTATATCTTTTTGTTTTAAATTAAACGTCAAAGGTAAATCGAATAAATTAAAATAATTCATATTATTCTCATAAAAATTTTTATTAATTTTTATATGTAAAGTTTAAAAAAAATTATTTAATCATTGTGATTTAAAAACACTATAGTGTTTACTATAGTGTATTAAAATTAAGAAATATTATTTTTTTTTTTATAATCTTTTATAGCAGATTTAATAGCATCTTCTGCTAGTATAGAGCAATGAATTTTTACTGGAGGAAGTTTTAATTCTTTAACGATTTGAGTGTTTTTAATTTGAGTTGCTTGATCTAATGATTTACCTTTTACCCATTCTGTCATTAAAGAACTTGATGCAATTGCAGAACCACATCCATATGTTTTAAAGCATGCATCTTCAATAATTCCTTTTTCATTTACTTTAATTTGTAGTTTCATTACGTCTCCACAAGCTGGAGCTCCTACTAAACTTGTACCTACTGTTGAATCATTTTTTTCGAATGATCCTACATTTTTTGGGTTTTCATAATGTTCTATAACTTTTTTACTATAAGACATAATAATTCTCTTTTTTAATAAATAAAATAAAGTACTAGACATGTTCCCATTTTATAGCGTCAATATCAATACCTTCTTTATACATTTCCCATAAAGGAGATAGATTTCTTAGTTTTAATACTGCTTTTTGAATTAGAACGATAGCATAATTTATTTCTTTCATTGTAGTAAATTTTCCAATAGAAAATCTAATAGAACTATGAGCTAATTCATCCTTTACCCCTAATGCGCTCAATACATAAGAAGGTTCTAAACTAGAAGAAGTACAAGCTGATCCCGAAGAAATAGCTAAATCTTTTAGAGCCATAATTAATGATTCTCCTTCTATATAGTTAAAACTTACATTTAAGATATGAGGTACACAATATTTTAAATTACTATTTAAATAAATTTCTTCTATTTTTTTTAAATTATTCCAAAAATGGTTACGTAAATGCAAAATTTGTTCATTATGTTTATTAAAATATGTTTTTGTAATTTCGAACGCTTTACTCATGCCAACAATTTGATGTACAGGTAGGGTTCCTGATCTTAAACCGCGTTCATGACCCCCTCCATGAATAAGAGCTTCAAGTCTAATTTTTGGTTTTTTACGGATATATAAACCTCCTATACCCTTTGGTCCATATATTTTATGAGCGGAAAAAGAAATTAAATTTATGTAAGTTTTTTTTACGTCTAATGCGATTTTACCAATGCTTTGCGTTGCATCAACATGAAAAAAAATGTTTTTCTGTACACAAATTTTACTAATAGATTCAATATCCTGAATAACTCCTATTTCATTATTGACATGCATTATTGAAATTAAAATAGTGTCTGTACAAATTGCATTTTTTAATTCTTCTAAATCTATTAAACCGTTTTTTTTTGGATTTAAATATGTAACACGAAAATTTTTTTCTTCTAAATATCTACAACTATCTAAAACAGATTTATGTTCTGTTTTACTAGTAATAATATGTTTTCCTTTATTTTTATAAAAATTAGCACAACCTTTAATTGCAAGATTGTTTGATTCAGTAGCTCCAGATGTAAATATAATTTCTCTAAAATCAGCATTAAAAAATTCAGCAATTGTGTTTCTTGCAATATCTATAGCTTCTTCTGCAATCCATCCGAATTTATGAGAACGAGAAGCTGGATTTCCAAAGTTTTTATCATTATAATTTAAATATTTTAACATTTCTTTTTGAACTTCGGGATCAACTGGTGTTGTTGCAGCATAATCGAAATATATTGGTAAATCCATTGTTTCCCCTATTTAATATTAATATGTTTGAATATTAATATTCATTTAAAAAAATTATAACAAGAATATAAAATTACTAAAATAATATATTAATATTAAATAATTTTTTATATACATTGATTTTAATAAATTCTATTAATAAAATTATATAAAAAAATTTTTAATAAAAACATTGTACATTATTTTAAATTAAATATAATATGTTTTATAGGGGCGTAGTTCAATTTGGTAGAGCATCGGTCTCCAAAACCGAAAGTTGGGGGTTCAATTCCCTCCGCCCCTGAATAAATAAAAAAGATTTTATTTTACAGTCTTCGGTTAATTTTATCAAATTTTACTCTAATCGTAATAATTCATATTATACACCATCCTATAACATTAAAAAATATAACTTTAATATAAATTTGGAATAATGATTTCTAACTTCAGATGATTTTTTTTGTAGTTTTTTATTGTATCTAATAATTTATTTTTTTATATTTTTTATAAATATATATTTAAATGGAAAAATTAAATGCAGAATTATCGTTCTAGTACTACTACTCAAGGGCGTAATATGGCAGGAGCGCGCGCATTATGGCGTGCAACAGGAATGAGTGATTCAGATTTTAATAAACCTATAATTGCTATTGTTAATTCTTTTTCAGAATTTGTTCCTGGTCATATTCATTTAAATCATATCGGAAAAATTATTTCTAATGAAATAAACAAAGCAGGAGGGGTAGGAAAAGAATTTAATACAATAGCTATTGATGATGGAATAGCTATGGGTCATTCGGGAATGCTTTACTCATTACCATCGCGTGAATTAATAGCTGATTCAGTGGAATTCATGGTTAATGCTCATTGTGTTGATGGAATGATATGTGTTTCTAATTGCGATAAGATTACTCCAGGAATGTTTATGGCTGCTTTGCGTCTTAATATACCAACAGTATTTGTTTCTGGAGGTCCAATGGAAGCGGGTAAAACATTATTAGATAAATCGCATGCTTCTGTGAATCATCTAAAAATAGATTTAGTGGATGCTATTTCTAATAGTGCAAATACCGCAATTAGTGACGATATTGTTGAGGATATTGAAAAATCAGCATGTCCTACATGCGGATCTTGTTCTGGAATGTTTACAGCTAATTCTATGAATTGCTTAATTGAAGCAATTGGTTTGGCATTACCAGGTAATGGATCATTATTGGCAACACATTATAATAGAAAAGAGTTATTTATACAGTCCAGTAAAATTATAGTACAGATTACTAAAGAATTTTATAAAAATAATAAAAACATTTATTTACCAAGAAACATTGCTACTATTGATGCTTTTAAAAATGCTATGTCAGTAGATATAGCAATGGGAGGATCAACTAATACTATTTTACATCTTTTAGCTGCTGCTCAAGAGGGTAATATTAACTTTTCATTAAAAGATATTGACGCTTTATCAAGAATTACACCTCATTTATGTAAGTTATCACCTAGTACTAATAAATATCATATGGAAGATTTCCATAGAGCAGGTGGTGTGATGAGAATAATTGGCGAGCTTTGTCATATTAATTTAATTAATGATAAAACAAGTAATATTTTAGGATTATCTTTAAGAGAAACATTAAATACATATGATGTTTTAAAAACAAATAATAAAAAAATAAAAAATATGTATCTTTCTGGACCGATGGGTGTTAAAACGATTAAACCTTTTTCTCAATCATTTCAATGGCCAGAATTAGATTTAGATAGAAAAAATGGATGTATTCGTTCAAATCAATATGCTTTTAATAAAGAAGGTGGTTTAGCTGTATTATATGGCAATTTGTCTTTAAATGGTTGTGTAGTAAAAACAGCTGGAGTTGATGAAAATAATTTTGTTTTTTGTGGATCAGCGAAAGTATATGAAAGTCAAGAAGATGCTGTAGAAGCAATATTAAATAAAAAAATTCGTTCAGGAGATGTTATTATTATAAGATATGAAGGTCCTAAAGGTGGTCCTGGAATGCAGGAAATGCTCTACCCTACAACATACTTGAAATCTATTCAGTTAGACAAAAAATGTGCATTAATTACAGATGGAAGATTTTCAGGAGGTACATCTGGATTATCTATCGGTCATGTATCACCTGAAGCTGCAAATAAAGGATTAATTGCTTTAGTAAGAGATGGAGATGAAATTGTTATTAATATATTTAATCGTTCAATTCATTTAAATATCACTGATACAGAAATAAAAAAAAGAAAAAAATTAGAAGAATCAAGGAAGTATCCTTATACTCCATTACATCGTAAACGTAAAGTATCATTTGCTCTAAAGTCTTATTCTTTTTTTGCTACTAGTGCTGATACAGGAGCTGTTCGAGATATTACAAAAGTTAATATTTAATTTTTAATGAATAGTGTTATAAAAAATCTTTTAAAATTTGTTTAATTATTTTATTAAATATTTAATATAAATAAATTTGTATAATAAAAATATTTTAAGGAAAATCATGAATAATTATTTTAATAATTTAAATTTTAGAGAAAAAAATATTGAATTAAAGAAATGTCGTTTTGTATTAAAATCAGAGTTTTATGAAAATGTTTCGTATTTAAAAAATAAAAAAATTGTTATCATAGGATGCGGAGCTCAAGGATTAAATCAAGGTTTAAATATGCGAGATTCCGGATTAAATATTGCATATGCATTAAGACAATCTTCTATTACAAGTAAAAATCGTTCTTGGAATAATGCTATAAAAAATGGATTTAAAGTAGATAATTACGAAAATATTATTCCCGAAGCTGATTTTGTTATTAATTTAACTCCAGATAAACAACATAAAAATGTTTTAAATCAAATAGAAAAATTAATGAAGTACGGAGCTATTTTAGGTTATTCGCATGGATTTAATATTGTAGAGATGGGTCAACAAATAAGAAATGACATTACTGTTATTATGGTTGCGCCAAAATGTCCTGGTACTGAAGTAAGATCTGAATATATTAGAGGATTTGGAGTTCCAGCTTTAATTGCTGTACATAAAAAAAACGATCCTAATCATATAGGATTAGAATATGCTAAAGCATGGGCTGTTGCAATCGGTAGTCATCATGCAGGAGTATTAGAGTCTTCTTTTGTTGCTGAAGTTAAATCTGATTTAATGGGTGAGCAGACTATTCTATGTGGTTTATTACAAGCTGCTTCGATAGCTTGTTACGAAAAATTAATTCAAGAAAAAATACCTGCGCATTATGCATCGAAAATTATTCAAAATGGTTGGGAAGTATTTACAGAATCTCTAAAACATGGAGGTATTACCTTAATGATGGATCGTTTATCCAATATATCTAAAATTACAGCATATGAATTATCAGAAAAATTAAAACCTATTTTATCTCCACTTTTTAAGACACATATGGATAATATTATGTCTGGAGAGTTTTCAAAAAAAATGTTAGAAGATTGGGATATGAATGACAAAATATTATTACAAAGAAGAAAAGAAACAGCTGGATCTAGTTTTGAACAAGCTCCTAATTCTGATGTTGATATTTCTGAGGAAGAATATTTTAATAACGGGGTAATAATGATTGCAATATTAAAATCTGGCATTGAAATGGCGTTTGAAACTATGGTTGAAACAGGAATATTAGAAGAATCTGCTTATTATGAATCCTTACACGAACTTCCTTTAATAGCTAATACTATTGCTCGTAAAAAATTATATGAAATGAATGTAGTAATTTCTGATACTGCAGAATTTGGTAATTATTTATTTGAAGAAAAGGCGTTGCCTATATTAAAAAAATTTTTTAATGATATTAGTTTTAAAGAGATAAATACATTACATAAAAATAATAAGATTAACATTGATAATATTAAATTAAGAAATATTAATGATTCAATTCGTAACCATCCTATTGAAAAGATCGGTGTTAAATTAAGGTCTTACATGATTGGTATGAAGAAAAAAAATTTTTAATAGTAACCTTATTAGTGTTTTATTTTTAAATTTTATATATTTTTTAAAAAAATAAATATTGTATATTTTAAACAAATGTACAATATTAAATAATAAGTTTAAATTATGAGTTTAAATACAAATCAACTTAAGGCAGTTCAGTGTATTAAAAATCCTTGTTTAGTTTTAGCTGGAGCTGGATCTGGTAAAACCAAAGTTATTACTAATAAAATTATATATTTAATGAATAATGATCAATTTAATTTTAAAAATATAATTGTTGCTTTAACTTTTACTAATAAAGCCGCTAAAGAAATGAAAACAAGAGTCTATACAAAAGCAATTAATTACGAAAAAAAAATATTTATTTCGACATTTCATAATTTTGGTATGAAGATTATTCAATCAGCCTCCAATTTATTAAAGATAAAAACTAATTTTTTAGTTATAGATGAATTTGATCGTATTAATATAATAAAAAAAATTATGCATTCAAAATTAAAATATGATGCAAAATTATCAAAAAACATACTTATTTTTATATCTACATTAAAAAATAATTGTTTAAGTGCAATTGAAGCACAACAATTAAATAATAATACGTTTAATAAAAAATTTTTAGAATGTTATTTTTTATATGAAGAATATTTAAAATTATCACATTTTTTAGATTTTGATGATTTGATATATTTGCCAATAAAATTATTTCAAAAAAATCAAAAATTTCATTTATATTGGAAAAAAAAAATTAAGTATTTGCTAGTTGATGAATATCAAGATACGAATAGCATTCAGTATAATCTAATTAAATTAATTACAAAGCAAAATAATTTTACTTTAGTTGGTGATGACGATCAATCAATATATTCTTGGAGGGGGGCTAATCCAAATAACCTTTTTTTATTAAAAAAAGATTTTCCTGATATTAAGATTATTAAATTAGAAGAAAATTATCGTTCCTCTGGTCGTATTTTAAATATAGCTAATAATTTGATATCTCATAATCCTCATGTATTTCGTAAAAAATTATTTTCTAATATGAAATATGGTCCTTTAATAAAAATTATATCTACATTAAATGAACAAGAAGAAGCAAAAACAGTATTAAGCGAAATTATAATACATCGATTACAATTTAAAACATTGTATTCAGATTATGCTATTTTGTATCGATCAAATAATCAATCTAAAATTTTTGAAAAATATTTAATTGAAAAAAATATTCCCTATTATATTTTTGGTAAAAAATCTATTTGTAATTATAAATTTGTTAAAATACTAATATTTTATTTAAAAATTATTATTAATCCTGAAGATAATTTTTCTTTTTTAAAAATTATTAATATTCCTAATAGAGGAATTGGAAAAAAAACTATTGCATATTTAAATCAATTATCTGATTGTAATAATACAAGTTTATATTATACTGGTTTAAATTTAAAAAAGAATATTAATGATACATTATCGAATTCTTGTAAACAATTAAATCAATTTTGTTTATGGATTCAAGACATTAGGAAATACGCTGAATTTTATCCAAATAATGTTATTAAAAAAATTATTGATAATATTCAATATATAAAATGGGTTAAAAAAAATATAAAAAATCAATTACAGTTAGAAGAAAATATAAAAAATATACTAATCTTAGTACAATCAATGAAAAAAATTCAAATTTCTGATGATAAAAACTATAATATTAATAAATTATCAGAATTTATTACTTCTATTTTTTTAGAAGATTCATCTTTGATAGATGACGATCAACATGTTCAATTAAAAGATAAAATTTGTTTAATGACTTTACATGCGTCAAAAGGTTTAGAATTTTCATTTGTATTTATAATTGGAATAGAAGATGGTATTTTGCCTCATAAAATAAGTTTACAAAATAATGATTGCTATGAAGAAAGAAGATTATTTTATGTTGGTATTACAAGAGCTAAAAAAGAATTAACTTTAACATATACTCAAAAAAGGATTAGCTATGGAAATATTATTGATGTTAATCCTAGTCGATTTTTATTAGAATTACCTAAAAAAGATTTATTTTTTGTTAATAATTTAGTTGTTTCATCTTGTATACATCAATTTGCAATAAATAAAAAAAATATTCATTTTATAAAAAAAATGTTAAAATTATCAAAAAAAAGTGAAAAAATATAAATCTAAATAACGATTATAAGAGAGAATTTTATGGAAAATAATATAATTATTATTAACGATAATAATTTTCAAGAAAAAGTATTAAAAGAAAATAACTTTATACTTGTTGATTTTTGGGCTCCATGGTGCAATCCATGTAAAATATTAACTCCTATAATAGAAGAAGTTGCATCTGTATATAAAAACAGAATAATTTTTTCAAAAATTAATGTTGATGAAAATCCTAATACTGCTCCTAAATATTCTATTCGTGGAATACCTGCTTTATTATTATTTAAAAAAGGAGAAGTACTTGCAACTAAAGTAGGAGTATTATCAAAATTAGAATTAACAACATTTTTAGAAGAGCATACGAATATTAAAATATAAAAAAATAGATTTTATTTTTTATATGTATTATAATTTGTATAATTATTATACATATAAAAATAATTTAATAAAAATACAATTTATTATTAATAAAAAACATTTCGAGAATTATCTCAAGTTTATAAAGAACCCACCCATATGAATCTTACCGAACTGAAAAATACACCGGTTTCTGAACTTATAATTCTTGGTGAAAAAATAGAGTTAGAAAATTTAGCTCGAATGCGTAAACAAGATATTATTTTTGCTATTTTGAAGCAACATTCCAAAAGCGGAGAAGATATATTTGGAAATGGTGTTTTAGAAATTTTACAAGATGGATTCGGTTTTTTGCGTTCTGCAGATAGCTCGTATCTTGCTGGACCCGATGACATATATGTTTCTCCTAGTCAAATTAGACGATTTAATTTACGTACTGGTGATACTATTTCAGGTAAAATACGACCTCCTAAAGAAGGAGAACGATATTTTGCTTTGTTAAAGGTGAATGAAGTAAATTATGATAAACCAGAAAATGCACGGAGTAAAATATTATTTGAGAATTTAACTCCATTACATGCAAATTCTAGATTAAGAATGGAAAGAGGAAATGGTTCGACAGAAGATTTAACTGCTAGAGTTTTAGATTTAGCTTCTCCAATAGGTAGAGGGCAAAGAGGATTAATTGTAGCCCCTCCTAAAGCGGGAAAAACAATGTTATTACAAAATATAGCACAAAGTATTGCTTATAATCATCCGGATTGTGTTTTAATGGTTCTTTTAATTGATGAGAGGCCTGAAGAAGTCACTGAAATGCAAAGATTGGTAAAAGGTGAAGTAGTAGCATCTACTTTTGATGAACCTGCTTCTAGACATGTACAAGTAGCGGAGATGGTAATTGAAAAAGCAAAAAGATTAGTTGAGCATAAAAAAGATGTAATTATATTGTTAGATTCGATTACACGTTTAGCAAGAGCTTATAACACAGTAGTTCCAGCATCTGGAAAAGTTTTAACGGGTGGTGTAGATGCCAACGCTTTACATCGACCTAAAAGATTTTTTGGAGCAGCTCGTAATGTAGAAGAAGGAGGAAGTTTAACTATAATTGCTACAGCATTAATTGATACTGGATCAAAAATGGATGAAGTTATTTATGAAGAATTTAAAGGAACAGGAAATATGGAATTATTATTATCCAGAAAAATATCAGAAAAAAGAGTGTTTCCTGCAATTGATTACAATCGTTCCGGAACTAGAAAAGAGGAATTATTAACGTTTACTGAAGAATTACAAAAGATGTGGATTTTAAGAAAAATTATACATCCTATGAGTGAAATTGATGCAATGGAATTTTTAATGAATAAACTTGCAATGACAAAAACGAATAGTGAATTTTTTGATATGATGAAACGATCTTAAAAATGTTTATTAATAAATTTTATTTATATAAAATATTTATGATTATAAATAATTTTTTTGATAAAAAATTTTATTTTTTAAAAATAAAAAATAATTTTTATAAAAATTGTTTTTAAATTTTTTTTTTTATGTTAATATCTATTAAATTTTAAATTAATTTAAATAATTTTTTTATATTTACAAGTATAAATATATTTTCAATATTTTTTGTCAAACATTTATTAATAAAAAAAAGTTATAATCCATATGTGTTTATCTATATATGCGCTTGTAACTCAGACGGATAGAGTACTACTTTCCGAAAGTAGAAGTCTCAGGTTCGATTCCTGACAAGCGCAAATTAGAAAAAATTTTTATTTTTTAATTTTTTTATAAAATAATTTAAAAAATAAATATTTAATTTTGGTGATTATAGCTCAGTCGGTAGAGCTCTGGATTGTGATTCCAGCGGTCATGGGTTCGACCCCCATTAATCACCCAAAATAAGTATATTTATATAGTAGATTTAATAATTTAATAATATTTTATCGGCGAATAGCGCAGCTTGGTAGCGCAACTGGTTTGGGACCAGTAGGTCAGAGGTTCAAATCCTCTTTCGCCGACCATTATCATATATTTCTTTAATCTTTTTTAAAATACATGCATTATGTGCATGTGAACATATAATAATATTTTTCCATCCTAAACTTAAAGCTAGTGTATATATTCTATTACTAATACACAAAATTTTACATTTAAATAACCATCTTTTTTCTTTTTTTTTATAAAAAATACAAGTTAACCTTGTTAACATTTCAGAACTAGTAACAATTAACATATTAATGTTAAAAAATTTCCATTTTTTAGCTTCTTTACTTCCATTATATCTTATGAATATTCTTTGATAACATTCTAATTTGACAATATTATATCCATCATTAGATAATTCTTTTGCTAATATATTTCTACTATTATTTCCTTGCAGAATAATAATTTTTGTATCTTTAATTGGTTTAGTTTTTTTAATTACTTTAATTAAATGTTCGCTATTTTCTTTTTTAAGAGGATAAAGTACTTTTTTTTTAGTACAAATTTTTAATAAACGAGCTGATTTATGACCGATAGCAAAGTAATTTAATGTAATAGGCCATTTTTTTATTTTTTTTAAATAATTATGAGAATATAAAATAGCATATTTAGAAGAAGCGATAACAATACTGTTTTTTGATGATGATTGTAATACATGAGGTAATAAAAATAAGTCCTTTCCTGGTCGGAATTTAAATATAGGAAATATCCATGATTGAATATTGATTTTATTTAATTTATGCATTAGCTCTAATGCATCTTTTTTAGGTCTTAAAATTAATATGTTCATTTATTATAAATAGTGCTAGTTCAGTTTATTGATATCTTTATTTTTAAGTAACTCTAAAGCTAAAGAATAACTCATTTTTTTTATTTCTAAATAAGATCCTGTTCGTTCCCCTCTAATTAATTTTTTTCCATCATTAGATCCTATTAAACCTTTAAGAGAGAGTTTATTTTTTTTAATTGAAGCATAACTTCCTACTGGAGAATAACATCCTGCGTTTAATTGAAAACATAATAATCTTTCTGCTTGTATTCGCAAAAAACTATTTTTATGATTGATTTTTTTTAATAATTTATGAATTTTTGTATCTTGAATGCGAGATTGAATACCGATAGCACCCTGTCCGCAAGAAGGAAGTGAGATATTTAATGGAATAACTTCATTAATTCTATTATGTAGATTTAATCGGTTTAATCCTTCTACAGATAAAATAATTGCATCGTATTTTCCTTCATCTAATTTTTTTAATCTAGTTTCAATATTACCATGTACAGGATGCACAATTAAATCAGGACGATAATGCAATAATTGACATTGTCTTCTTAAACTTGAAGTTCCTATGATTGCTCCTTTTGGTAAGTCTTGTAATTTATTATACATGTTTGAAATAAGAGCATCTAAAGGATTCCCTCTTTTTAAAACAGTAGAAAGGCATAATTTTGTTGACATATTGATAATAGGAAGGTCCTTTACAGAATGTATTGCAATATCAGCTATGTTTTCTAATAAAGCAATTTCAAGTTCTTTTATAAAAATACCTTTTCCATTTAATGCATTCCATCTTTTTTTTGCGATAATGTCTCCATGTGTTTTTATTGGAATTAACTGGATATTTAAATTTGGATAAATCGCAGATAATTTATTTTTTACAGATTCAGCTTGAATTAGCGCTAATGGACTTTTTCTCGTTGCAATTCTTAAATAATTGTGTTTATTAAACATTTTACATAGAGCCATGAATAGTAAAAAATGTTTAAATAATTAAATATTATTAATTATTATTTTTGTTATTTGTTTTAATATTATTATTTTATAAAAAATTTTTTTTAAAAAATAAAATTTAAAATTTATATATTTATATAGTCTTGTAGTTCTTTATTTAAAGAATCTTTTAATGCTTGCCAAAATTCTATTTTTTTTCTTAAACATATCCATTTTGTGCCATCATAATTAAAATGATAACCTGTTTCTTGATTTGCCATCCATATTTGTTTTAAGTTTTCTCTTTTATTAATAATTATTTTTTTTTTATTATTAATAATAATGGAAAAAACATCAGCATCAATTTCGCATTCAATGTCTTTTTTTCCTGAATATGCGTCAATTATTTTTTCAATTTTAACAATTATTTTGTGAAATTCTTTTAAAAAAAATTGTTTTTTAATTATATTAAAATTGTTCATTGTTAATTAAATTTTAAGTTAAAGTATCGTTCTAATTAATTTTTATTATTTATGTTTTTGTTTTATACTATTAATTATAAAGTAATACTGCATTGAAGTAAAATCATATACAATGAATTATTAATTAATAATTTATTTAATTTTTTTATTATAAAGAGTAACTTATATGTCTGACATTCAAAGTAAGAAAATATTTTTTTCAAAAATGCATGGATTAAAAAACGATTTTGTTGTAATTAATAATTGCATTTTAAAAATAGTATTTTCGAAATTATTAATACAAAAGTTGTCTAATCGTTATACAGGAATTGGTTTTGATCAATTTTTATTAATAGAGAAATCTTCTGATCCATTAGTAGATTTTCATTATCGTATTTTTAATGCTAATGGTGAAGAAGTATTTCAGTGTGGTAATGGAGCTAGATGTATAGCTAAATTTATTCAAATAAAAAAATTAATTTGTAAAAATAAAATTGTAGTTAGCACAAACACAACACAAATGGTTTTAGAGAATATAAACAATCAGCAAGTTAAAGTCATCATGAATGCTCCATTATTTCATCCTCATTTAGTAGATTTAAAGGTTCAATTAATATCTGATAAATATCAAGTTGTTATAAATCAGAATTTAATAGTAACGTTTAGAGTTGCTTTTCTAGGTAATCCTCATTGTGTTATAATAGTCAATGATGTCAATAATATTGATATAGAAACAATAGGTAGAGCATTAAATAATTCATCAATTTTTTTGCATGGTGTTAATGTAGAGTTTATGGAAATAATTAATGATACAACAATTAAAATAAGAGTTTATGAAAGAGGAGTTGGTGAAACAAAGTCGTGTGGAAGTGGAGCTTGTGCTGCAACAGCAGTAGGTATATTAAATAATATGTTAAAAAGTCAAGTATTGGTAAAATTACTTGGAGGTGATTTAATAGTTAATTGGGATAAAAAATTAAAATTTTTACATATGATTGGGCCTGCTGAACATGTATATGATGGATATTTTAATTTATAAAATTTATTATTTTTTTATTTTTATTTTATTTTTATTTTATTTTTTTTTTTTTTTTTTTTTTTTTTTGAATTATATTATTAATATTTAAATAATAAAAATTGTATTAGAATTTTTTATTTTGATTTAATATTAAAAAATCATTAGTTAATGATATTATTTTTTATTAAAATTACAATACTACAGATTGTTGTGTGTACATATGTATTTTATGTCAAGTTAAGAAATTATAATTTTTAATTAATATATTTAAAAATAAAGGAGTTTATTTTGATAAAAATTAAGAATAATAATCAAAATATAAATATAAATTTAGATTTTTCAAATTGTTCAAATAACTTGTTAAAATCGAATAATAATATAAAAAAAAAATTTTTATAAATCGCAATAGTAAAGAATTTAATAAAGTAATTTTTGCGCTATTTTTAGCTGGTTTTGCTACTTTTTCAATATTGTATTGTGTACAACCTATACTTCCTATTTTTTCTAAGAAATTTAACTTAAGCCCTGTTGAAAGCAGTTTATCTCTTTCTGCGTCAACATTCATGATGTCAATAGGTATGTTATTCAGTGGTTCATTATCTGATACGTTTGGAAGAAAGCTGATAATGGGTATATCTTTAGTTTCTTCTTCTGTATTAACTATGCTCTCTTCAGGTATAGAAAGTTGGATTGGTATCATTATTATGCGTTCACTTATAGGCTTATCTTTAAGTGGTGTTGTAGGTGTAGCTATGTCCTATTTAAATGAAGAAATTAACCCTAAAATGTTGGGTGTATCTATGGGGTTATATATTAGCGGAAATACAGTAGGTGGTTTAGCTGGTCGTATGATTTCTAGTATAGTTACACATTATTTTTCATGGAAAATAGCTTTTTTTTCTGTAGGTTGTTGTTCGTTTTTAGCTTCTTTATTATTTATATTATTTTTACCTTCTTCTAAAAATTTTTCGTCTATTAAAATTACTCCTATATCTATTTTTAATAATATGTTACGTCAATGGAATGATAAATCTTTATCTGTTTTATTTATCATTGGTTTCATTCTTATGGGTAGTTTCATTACTATATTTAATTATATTACTTATAGATTAATGAATAATCCTTTTAATTTAAACCAAATTATTATTAGTTGTATTTCTTTAGTATATTTAATAGGAGTATATACGTCTCCAACAGCTGGTGTTTTAACAACCAAATATAAAAGTAAATTTATCTTAATATCTGCTTTATTAGCTATGATTTTTGGTATATTGTTAACTCAAGTAAATACAATTATTTTTATAATTGCAGGGTTAATCTTTTTTTCTGGAGGTTTTTTCGCTGCTCATTCAGTTGCAAGTAGTTGGATTGGTTATTTAGCAAAACAAGCAAAAGGGCAAGCGTCTTCTTTATATTTGTTTTTTTATTATTTAGGTTCAAGTATATGTAGTATTATAGGTGGTTGTTGTTGGTTATTAGGTCATTGGATTGGTATTTCTATTTTTGTATCAATTATGTTATTTTTAGGAATTAGATTAATTAATAAATTAAATCATAATTTTTAATTTATTTAATAAAATTATAGATAAATAAATATTTTTAAGTATTGTATTTTTATATGTTCATATAATAATGTTTTAATTTGTTTTTTATTATTATATATTTTTATTATCAAATTGTTTTGATATAATGTTTATATTTAAAGCAATTAAATTAGTTTGATCTAATAATTATATTAATGAAGTAAATGTATATTCTTAAAATCAATAAAATAATTTTATTTATATGAAAATATTTAAATTTATATATTTTTTTAAAAACTATTATTTCGATTAATTATTAAAAATATAAATTAATTATATTTCATAATATGAATAACATTTTTATATGTATTTAGCGCGTAATATATATTTTTATTTTTTAAACGTATTTTTTATTAAAAATAGCTTTAAGTTATACATTCTATATTAAATATATTTAATTGTATAAACAAAAAATATTTTTTATATGTTTTGTATATAAATTTTATAATTTTATATATTTTTAATGTTATTAATGTAGTAAATATCAAATCGATTTTGTTTTGTAATAATAGAAGCGTTAATATTTGTTTTATTAATACGGCTATAATGTAACGGACGTTTTACTACAATACGTTTTTTTGCAAAATTTTTTGCGATTTGAAATAATTTATTTGCATCAGTATCTTTATCACCTATGATTTTTTTTAAAAATTGCATACCTTTTTTAGGTTTAGATTTATTATTTTTTAAATTTAACATTGGATCTAAATATATTACGTCTGGTTGAGGTATTTCAGGTATTTCTAACATTTTAAAACTGGAATCTTGGATAAGCATAATTCTTGATTGAATCCATGGTCCAATAATAGGATGGTTAATAGCTTGTTTTAATGCGTTATTTAGTAGAAAACTTATAATTGGATTTCTTTCAAACATAATGACTGTACATCCTAAAGACGCAAGTATAATACTATCTCGACCTAATCCTGCTGTAGCATCTAAAACGATAGGATAATAATTTTTTTTAATTCCTACAGCTTTAGCAATTGCTTCTTTTTTTTGCGTATTTTGTATACGTGACAAAAAATTTTTTTTAGTAAAACTGATATAGAAGTAGTTACTAGTGTTTTTTGATAATTGGAATAATACATTTTTTTTGGGTTGAATAATTAAATACATATTTTTTCGCTTTGTATTTTGTTTATAAAAACATATTTTTTGTATATTTGTTACTGATATTAATAAAATACGCATTAAATTCTAAGCATATTTTTAAATTTATAGTATATATACTATTAGTTTTTTATAAAAAAACATTTTTGTAATGCTGACAGTACAATAAATAAATTTATAATTATTGATTGCAATCAAATAAAAAAAAAGTATAAAATACTACAATCATATTTATAGTTAATTGTATATTTTAATTATAAAATTGATTAAACAAAAATATCTTTTTTAAAGAACGTTTATTCTAACTTAAATATATAATAATTACTTAATATTAAACTTTTAAATATAAATATATAATAAAAATTTAAGTTTTTAATATAGTAGATTAAGAAACAAAATGGAAAAAAAATGAGGACTTAATTAATATGACATCATTCACTCCATCACCAGGTACTACTTTAATTTTAGATAAAAATAATTTACCCAAAACATATTATGATTTTGCAATGATGACTCCACCTGGAACATTTAAAAATACAAATAATCCTCCAGAATACACAAAAGATGGTATTAAAAATCCAAGTCCAAGTGCAATTATAACTATATTTCCAGAAGAAAAATCGTTTATTTATTCTGGTAAAATACCTGATGTTGATTATAAAATAGATACTAATAAATTCGAACCAGAATTAAATTATAATAATCAAGGAAAATTATTGCCAGAAACGCCGCCTGCACCTCCTATTAATTTGTCAATTCCTGATTATCCATTAAAAATTAAACAATTAGAAAAAGCAAGGCATTATAAATGGGATTTACCAGGTATATTACATTCATTACAACGAAACAAAAATGAAAATGATAGTTATAACCTTGATGAATTCACTAACGAATTAAAAAGTAAATTTTTTTTAGATTTTGAATTAACTCATTTTAAAACTGATGAATTTTTGAAAAAACAATCGTTGCCATTGTTACATCCATCTATTAACAAAGATGATGATTTATTATCATCTAAGTTTTTATCTGCGATGTCGAATTCTTTTAGTGAAATATTTAATAATGTTGTAAAAAAATCAATAGATAGTGATCATATTTTTCCAATAATGTATTTGTTTAAAACAGGTATGGTCCCAATTAGGATTTTGTATCTTTTAAAACAATCGGTAAGTGAATTAACTAAACAGTATAACCCTCAAATGCATCCTTCTTTAAGAGAAGCTGCTGAAAAAAATTATTTCAATAATCAATTTGATGCACGCAGAGAATTTTTAAAATACATTAACCAAAACATTGATAATTTTAACGGTGATAATACTGCTTTTGGTAGTTCCAATGATGCGATTATATGGAACCAGTTACCTTACGTTAATAATTCCAAAGATGTTGCGAGTCTTGCTAAAAAATATGCAAGTACTTTTCAATTATTAAATAAAACTATGCAATTGCACGATGGATTTTTAAGTAATTTTGAAAACGCATATTTTCAAATTAACGGAAAAGATATGTCTTCTGCAACAATGCAGAATTTTACTAAAGATTTTACAAATGCAATCCCTGATTTTGATTTACAACAATTAGTTTCTTTATATGCTAATGATAATTTATTTAATAATGCATATTTAAGTTTGTTTTCAGATCATCCTCAGTTATTAGATTGTACACCTTTGTTTCCTTCGTTTCATTACAAAATAGATGTAATAGATGCTAATACAATTAAGATTGTTGGTGTTAATACAGCAATTTTACAAAAAAATGGATCATTACAAGATAAACATACTAAAGCATTTTTTGGTGTGCGTACTAGTGTAGTTGTTTCAAAAAACGCTCCTCCAAAATTAGAATATTCTTATTTTGTTAATTAATATTTATATAAATAATAAAAAATTTTATTTGCCTATAAATTAAATAATTATTTATAATGAAGATAAAAATTAAGAAGGTTAAGATTTTTCTTTTCCTTCTTAATTTTTTTTATAAAAATATCTTAATGAATATACTATCAGTATATGAAATAAATTAAAAGAAAAAATATGGTTGTATGATTATATGAAAGATATGAATAATATCTAAAAAAGATATTTATCTAATAAATATATTGTTTTTTACATAATACTACCAATAGTTTTCAACTGTAATTTGTCCACTTTTGCGTTGTAAATGCATTGTTAAATTATACTTTTCACGTAGTATTTTTTTAGTTTCTTTTACCATTCCTGGGTTTCCACACAACATTATATGCGTATTATTTTTATTAATATTGCATTTTACAGTTTCTTCTATTTTATTTTCTTTTAATAAAAGAGGTATTCTTCCATGTAATGAATTATTAGTTTTTTCTCTGCTAATAATTGTTAAATAATATAGTTTTGTTTTATATTTATTTTTTAAATACATAATAGTATTTAAATGGTTGAGATCGTTATAATAACGTACTGCGTGTATTAAAATTATTTTTTTAAATCTATTTATATCGGAATTTTGTTCTTTTAAAATAGATAAATAAGGTCCAATGGCTGTTCCTGTAGCAAATAACCATAAATTGTCACAAGATGGAATATTTTTTAATGTGAAATCACCAAATGAATGTTGATAAATAAATATTTTTTTTTGAGTTTTTAGTTGTATTAATTTTGGAGTAATAATTCCTTGATGAATTAAAGCAATATAAAATTCAATTATTTTTTCTTTTGGAGCATTAACATAAGAGTAAGCTCTTTGTATTTTTTCTTTTTTTTCATTAAAAAAAATAATTCTATTATACTGACCAGGAATAAATTTAGATATTTTTGCTTTTAGAAAAATACTAAATAATTCATTTGAAAATGTTTTTACTTGTACTACTGTTCCTTCAATTATTTTATTCATTTTAATATTTAAAATTTTAAATTTAAAAAATATGTTTATTATTTTCTAAATTGATTCATTAGATTAATAAGCTTCCGACTCAGTTTATAATCTGAGAAGAAAACTTATTATTAACATATTAATAATATTCTTATAAAATAAAACGACTTAAATCTTCATTTGAAATTAATTCATTTAAATGTTTTTCGACATAGATGTCATTTACTTCAATAGTTAAACCGTTTTGATCACTTGCATTAAATGATACTTCTTCCATTAATTTTTCTAATACAGTATGTAATCTTCGTGCGCCTATATTTTCCATGGTTTGATTTACTTTCCAAGCTGCTTCTGCTATACATCGAATACCTGCATTAGTAAAATTGATCACAACACCTTCGGTTTGCATTAACGCTTTATACTGTACAGTAATTGATGATTTCGGTTCAATTAAAATTCGTTCAAAATCATCAACAGTAAGAGCTTTTAATTCTACTCTTATTGGGAGTCTTCCTTGCAATTCTGGTATTAAATCAGAAGGTTTGGATATTTGAAACGCTCCAGACGCAATGAATAAGATATGATCAGTTTTCACCATTCCATGTTTAGTAGATACAGTACATCCTTCTACTAAAGGTAATAAATCTCTCTGTACTCCTTCTCTGGAAATTTCAGATCCTGATGAGTTTTGACCATTTCTTTTGCAAATTTTATCAATTTCGTCAATAAAAACAATACCGTTTTGTTCTACTGCATGTATTGCTTTTTTTTTAATTGATTCTTGATTAATAAGTTTTGCAGATTCTTCTTCAATTAATATTTTCATTGCGTCTTTTATTTTTAATTTTCTACTATTTTTTTTCCCACTACCGAAATTTTGAAACAGTGATTGTAATTGGCTAGTTAATTCTTCCATACCTGGAGGAGCCATAATTTCTACTCCCAATGGAGAAGAAGAAACATTAATTTCAATTTCTTTTTCATCAAGTAATCCGTCTCTTAATTTTTTTCTAAAACTTTCAATAGTTGAAGATGGTCGAGAACAGTTATCGTTTTGATTTTTCCAATTTGTTGAAGTAGTAGGAATAAGAACTTGAAGGATTTTTTCTTCAGCTATAGTTTTGGCGCGATATTGGTTTTTTTTTATTTCTTTCATTCGAATAATTTTTATTGCAGCATCTGTTAAATCTCTTATAATGGAATCTACTTCTTTACCTACATAACCCACTTCTGTAAATTTAGTAGCTTCTATTTTTATAAAAGGTGCATTAGCTAGTTTTGCTAATCTTTTAGCTATTTCGGTTTTTCCAACCCCTGTAGGGCCGATCATTAATATGTTTTTTGGCGTAATTTCACAACGTAAATCTTCTTTTAATTGCATACGTCGCCATCTGTTTCTCAAAGCTATTGCTACTGCTCTTTTTGCGTTTTCTTGTCCAATAATAAATCTATTTAGCTCTCTAACAATCTCGCGAGGAGTCATATCAGACATTAGCATAATCCTTACTTTTTTGAAGAAAGTTTTTTTATAGTAAATACATGATTGGTATAAATACAGATATTTGCAGCTATATTTAACGATTTTTCGACTATTTCGACAGCGCTCAGTACTGTATTATCAATTAATGCACGAGCAGCTGATTGAGCAAATGATCCGCCTGATCCAATTGCTATCAGGTCATTTTCCGGTTGAATTACATCGCCTGTACCTGTAATAATTAATGAATTTTTAGAATCAGCAACAGCTAAAAGAGCTTCTAATTTTCTTAAAATTTTATCTGAACGCCAATCTTTGGCAAGTTCAATAGCTGAACGTTGTAATTGTCCTTGATGTAATTCTAATTTTCTTTCAAATAGTTCAAATAAAGTAAATGCATCAGCAGTACCGCCTGCAAAACCTGCAATAACTTTTTTATTATATAAGCTACGAACTTTTTTAACATTGCTTTTTATAACAGTATTTCCTAAAGTAGCTTGGCCATCTCCTCCAATTACTACAGTATTTTTTAGTCGAACACTTAATATTGTTGTCACTCCATAGTTCTCTTTTTGTAATTTTGCATGTAATTTTTTATATTTATACATATGAATGTTTATTTATAAAAATATTTTTGTTTTTAATTATATAAAATTATCTAAATAAAAATTATTTTCTTTATATTCTATATTAAATATGTATTGATGTATAAGAAGGGTTATTTAATTTTAAATATCATATTTAATAATTACAATGTGTAAACATATAAATATTTAAAACAACAGTTTTTTATTGTTGTTTTAAATGAAGATATTTTACGTATGTTTTAATTCATAAAATTAAGTATATATATTTAAAATATAAATATTTATATGGTATTAAAAATACTATTATTTGTTTGAACTTCCTAATAGTTTTATATAATATGTAAGCATAATATTTTTATGTATAGAAAATATTTTTTATAAAAAACATGATATGTAGCTTTTTTAAAGAGCAAATACATATTTTAAATAATAACATATTGGAAAATTTATATGAAAAAAAATATTCATCCAAAATATAATAAAATACAAGCTTTATGTTCTTGTGGTAATAAAATAATATTTTTTTCTACTATTGAAAAAGATATTCAAATTGATGTGTGCTCTCAATGTCATCCGTTTTATACAGGAAAACAAAGAAACACTGATGTTGGGGGAAGAATAGAAAAGTTCAATAAAAGATTTAAACATATTTTACATAAGTAAAGTTAATACATTTTTTTAAATATTCACTTAGTTATCTTTTATATATAAAATGAATATTATAATAGCGGGAAACGAGATTCGAACTCGCGACCCCAACCTTGGCAAGGTTGTACTCTACCAACTGAGCTATTCCCGCAAAATTTAATATATTTTGATTTTTTTATTTTAACACTTTATTTATTATTTTCAAAATAAAATATTTATTTTAATAAAAAATTTATATTAAATTTTTATAAATTTTTCTCGATAATATTTTAATTCATTAATAGATGCATATATGTCTGCTAATGCAGAATGAGTTTTTTTCTTTTTTTTCAAAATCTCTGGTTTCCATCTTTTTACTAGTTCTTTTAAAGTACTGACATCAATATTACGATAATGAAAGTATTTTTCTAAATTAGGCATATATTTTAACAAAAATTTACGGTCTTGTCCTATTGTATTTCCGCATAAAGGCGATTTTTTTTTAATAATCCATTTTTTTAAAAAACTAATAGTATGTTTTTCTGCTTTTTGTTCGTTAAAAATACTATTGTTTATTTTTTTAATTAATCCGTTATTTGTATGTATGGTTTTATTCCAGCTATTCATATTTTTTATAATTTTTTTATTTTGGAAAATAGGTATTACTGGTCCTTCAGCAAGTATTGTTAAATTTTTATTAGTTACTAATGTTGCGATTTCTATAATATAGTTTGTTTCTACATCTAATCCTGTCATTTCTAGATCTAACCAAATTAAATTTTCTGATTTCATTTATAATATTTTACTTTTAAATTGTTTTAATTTTTTAGTTGAAGAGAATATAATTAAATATAGTATTTAATTTTTTTAATATTTAATTATCTTACGACACGAGTATACTAATATTTAATATTAGAAAGTATATATTTCATATAAATAAAAAATGTTTTTTAGTAAAAATTACTTTTTTTAGTTTAAAATATTAATTTAAAATATTAAATATAAATTTAATTATTGTTAATAAATTTATGTAATTTATAAAAAATTTTAGTCTATTAATTAAACTAATAATGTAATGATTTATTTTTTAAAAAATTTAACATTAAAGAAATAAAAAAATGAGTATACATGTTATGAAAAATATCAATCCTATTAATACATCTGCATGGAAAAAATTACAATCACATTTTAATGAAATTAAAGATATTCATATTCGAGACTTATTCTTTAAAGATACAGATCGGCAAAAAAATATGTTTCTTAATTTTCATAATAAAATTTTTTGTGATTTTTCTAAGCATCGTATAAATAATCAGACAATAAAATATTTACTAAAATTATCTAAAGAAACCCATTTACATGACGCAATTGAATTAATGTTTAAAGGAAAAAAAATTAATGTTACTGAAAATAGAGCAGTATTACATACAGCTTTACGTAATAGAAGTAATAAACCTTTATTTATAAATGGTGTTAATATTGCTGATTTAATTGATTCTGAACTAATGCGGATAAAAAATTTTTCTGATTTAGTTATTTCAGGTAAGTGGAAAGGTTGTACTGGTAAAAGAATTACTGATATTATTAATATTGGTATTGGAGGGTCTGATTTAGGTCCAAAGATGGTAACAGAATCTTTAAGAATGTATAAAAATCATTTAAAGTTACATTTTGTTTCGAATTTAGATGGAAATCACATAATAAATGTTTTAGATAAAATTAATTATGAAACATCTTTGTTTATAATTGTTTCAAAAACATTTACTACAGAAGAAACAATGTTGAATGCTCAATCTGCTCGTGAATGGTTTTTTAAATCTTCGTATAAAAAAGATAAAGCAAGTGTATCGTGTCATTTTATTGCAGTTTCTGAAAACATTAATCAAGCAAAACTATTTGGTATTTCTAAAAAAAATATTTTTCAATTTTGGGATTGGGTAGGAGGTAGGTATTCATTATGGTCATCTGCCGGATTATCTATTGTTTTATCGATTGGTTTTAATAATTTCGTAGAATTATTACGAGGCGCATATGAAATGGATATGCATTTTTTAAATCGCGAATTTCATGAAAATATTCCGGTTATTTTGGCTTTGATTAATATTTGGTATATGAATTTTTTTAAAACAGAAACAGAAGGTATATTTCCTTATAATCAAAACATGCATAATTTTCCTGCTTATTTACAACAAGCAACTATGGAATCAAATGGAAAATCTGTGAATCGTTTAGGGAAAGAAGTGAATTGGACAACTAGTTCTATTATTTGGGGGGCTCCAGGAACAAACGGGCAACATGCTTTTTTCCAAATGTTGCATCAGGGCAATACACTAGTACCGTGTGATTTTATTATTCCTATGTTTCCTGATCATGATTTATTAAATCATCATGAACGATTAATGTCGCATTTTATTGCTCAAACTCGAGCTTTAGCTTTTGGTAACGACCAAGATAGTAATATTAAAAATATTAAGTTATTAGATATAGATATGAATAAAAAAAATATTTTTTTATCTCGTTTTAAACAATTTAAAGGTAATAATCCGAGTACCTCTATTATTCTTAAAAAAGTTGATCCATTTTCTTTGGGATCGTTAATATCGTTGTATGAACATAAGATTTTTGTACAAGGGGTTATTTTAAATATTTTTAGTTTCGATCAGTGGGGTGTCGAATTAGGCAAAAATCTTGCTAGCGATGTTTATTGCGAATTAAAAAAAGATTCAATAACAAATAAATACGATACTTCTACTAATTATTTAATAAATTTATATAAAAACAAATAATTTTTTGTTAGTGTTATGAGTAATAGACTTACTTTTTATTTAAAAAAGGAAATATTAATGTATGAAAAAATTAATATTCAAAAAATAGGTTATTTTTTAAGTAATATAATTACACCTAATATTACTATTTTTATGGTATGTGGAATATTAAGTGTATTTTTTTCTCCTTTAGGGTGGTTTCCTAATATATATGTGATGGATTTTGTTAATTCAGTTATAGTATATGTTATTCCAGTTTTAATTGCATATACTGCAGGTTCACTGTTTTTTGGTAAAAAAGGAGGTATTGTTGGAAGTATAGCAGTATTAGGTATTATATATAATACTACTATACCAATGTTATCAGCCGCAATGTTTATTGGCTCAATATCAGGATGGTTAACAAAAGCATTAAATAAAATAATAAAAAATTCTACTAAACAAGGTTTTGAAATGTTATCCGATACTATCGGAAATAGTATATTAAGTATTATTTTATTAGGTTTATCGGCGTATTTTATACGACCTTTTTTTACACATATTACTTACATATTAAATATTTTTATAAAAAAAGTTATAACATTAAACTGTTTACCGTTAATTGCTATTCTAATAGAACCGGCTAAAGTATTTTTTTTAAATAATGTTATTAATCATGGTATTTTTACTCCATTAGGTATTCAAGAAGTTTTTTATTTTAAAAAATCTATTTTTTTTTTAATAGAATCGAATCCTGGTCCTGGAGCTGGAGTTTTAATGGCTTATGCTTTATTTGGTAGTAAAAATACTACTATAAGAAAATTATCATGGAGTAATTTTGCTGCACATTGTTTAGGAGGTGTACACGAAGTATATTTTTCTTATATTTTAAAAAAACCACAGTTATTTTTTTCTTTAATATTTGGAAGTATGTCAGGAATTTATACTTTAATTATTTTAAAAGGAGGAGGATTATCAGTTATTTCTCCTGGTTCTATTTTTACTATATTAGCAACAACACCAAAAGGTTGTTATGTAAATAATTTATTATTTATTTTTATATCTTTTTTAGTTTCTTTTATTTTTTCTTTAGTATTGATTAGACAAAAAAAATTTTTTGATTCTTGTTTATTAATAAAAATAATACGAAAATGGTTAATAAACAATAAATTTACAGATCAGGATAATTTATTAAATAATAATGTCTGCTTAAAAAATAATGTTATAAAAAAAGTGATTATAGCATGTGATGCAGGTTTAGGTTCAAGTGCATTAGGATCAAATATATTTCATAAAGAATTAAATAAACACAGAATATTTAATGTACAAGTATGTAATTCTGCAATTAATTTATTACCTAATGATCGTACAACAGTAATTATTACACATAAATTTTTAACACATCGCGCAGTAATGCAATCACCTGATGCTCAACATTATTCTATTAATAATTTTCTTGATGTATCTATATATAGAAAAATTATAAAAAAATTGTTTTTAAATAAAAAAGAGTACATGTTAAAAAAAATACAAGATGAAAGTTTCGTTGCTATTCATAGCGATAAAAAAAAGTTTACTTTATCTGAGAAACATATTTTTTTAAATCAAAAAATCAAAAAAAAAATAATGGCAATAAAATTTATAGGTTTAATTTTATATAAATTAGGTTACATAGATAAAAATTATATTTTATCTATGATTCAAAGAGAAAATTTAGCTTCTACTTTTTTAGGTGAATTTATTGCTATTCCTCATGGAACATTAGAAGGTAAAAATTTTGTAAAAAAAACTGCGGTTATTTTTTTACAAATTCCGAATGGAATTTGTTTTGGTGATGAAAAAAATGATATTGCTAAATTAATAATAGGTATAGCTGCCAATAATAATGAACACTTGCATATAGTAAGTAGGATTACTAATGCTTTAGACAAACCTGATATTATTCAAAAATTAATAATTACTCAAAATAAACAAGATGTAATAAAAGTATTTTTATAATTAAGTGTATTATGTAAAAATTTTTTATTTTATTTTCACAAAATTTAATAATAAGTTTATATAAAGAGGGTTTGATGAAGGCATTGCATTTTGGAGCTGGTAATATTGGAAGAGGTTTAATTTTTCCTATATTAAAAAATTCAGGTTATAATGTATTTTTAGCAGATATCAATGATAATGTAATTCAATTAATAAATTTATATAAAAAATATCGAATAAAAATTATCAGTAGTAATAATTTTTATTATGAATATATTAAAAATGTTAAGTGTATTAATGTTACATCTACAGTTTTAGAAGAACATATTATAGATACTAATTTAATTACTACTTCTGTAGGAGTATTAAATTTACAAGCAGTAGCTTATTATATTTCTGAAGGAATTTTAAAAAGATATTATAAAAATAAAAATAATTATTTAAATATCATCGTATGTGAAAACGTTATTCGTGGATCAAGTGTGTTGAAAACATTTGTTATGAAAAATTTGCCGACATCATGTTATGATTTTATTCACCAAAAAATTGGTTTTGTAGATTCTAGTATTGATAGAATAGTTCCGTTTTATAATAAAAAAATTGATTTTATACGAAAAAATATAAATCTAGATGTAGATGTTGAGGAATTTTATGAATGGATTATAGATATTACTCAGTATAAAGGACCATATAATAATATTAACGGTGTAGTCGTTACCGAAAATTTAATGTTTTTTATCGATAGAAAATTTTATACATTAAATACTGGTCACGCAATTTTATCATATTTAGGATTAGTTTATGGATATACTAATACATATGATTCTATTAATGATATAAAAATTAAAAAAATTGTTATAGGAGCAATGAAAGAAAGTAGTAATTTTTTGCAAAAAAAATATTACTATTATACAGAAAATGAACAAAAAAATTATATTAATAATATTATAAAACGATTTAATAATAGAAATATTATGGATTCTTTATTAAGAATTGGAAGAAATCCTATTCAAAAATTAAAAGAAAATGAAAGATTAATTACTCCTTTAATGAATACTTTTCAATTTAATTTGCCAAATGATAATTTAATTCACGGAATAGCAGCTGCTTTAATTTATGATAATACTAACGATTTAGAAGCAATAAAATTACAAGCTTTGATAAAAGAAAAAGGAATAGTTGATACTTTGCTTCAAATACTTGGTTCTAATATAAATAATGTAATTATTAAAAAAATTATAAAATCATATGTTTTTTTTAAAAATATAAAAAAATATCATGTTTAAAATATATTTTGTATCTATATGTCTTTTAATACGTTAAAAATGTATGTATATTTTTATTGGAATAAAAATGTTTCTATTGTTAGAATTAAACATAAAAAACAAAATTGGTCTATATTAAATTAAATATATTGTACAATATATTTATTATAAAAAAATACATAAATTTAGTTTTTTATATAAATAATTTATTTTTATTACGAATAAACAAATGTTTTATTTTTTGCATATAAACTTTATTTGAGATGTTTTAAAAAATGATTGGTTTAAAAAAACCTATAGTAATATTTTTAATGGGAGCAACAACAACAGGAAAAACTGATTTTGCTATTTTATTAAGTAAATATCTTCCTATTGATATTATTAGTGTTGATTCTGTTTTAATTTATAAAAATATGAATATAGGAACAGCAAAGCCTAGTTGTAAAATATTAAATAAGATTCCTCATAAGTTAATTAATATTAAAGATCCTATAGAAAGTTATTCAGTATTTGAATTTCAAAATGATGCTATTAGAGAAATCAATAATAGTATTGCTTTAAATAGAATACCTTTTTTAGTAGGTGGAACTATGTTGTATTATTATGTTTTATTACATGGTTTATACTGTACACCTCCTGAAAGTGCATATTTTAAAACAAAAATTTTTAGTTGTGTACACAATAAAGAAAAAATAAAAAATTTTTATAATTTATTAAAAAAAATAGATCCTAAAACTGCGTTATTAATACATAAAAACGATATAAAAAGAATTGCTAGAGCTTTAAATATATATTTCAATACAGGTCAATTGGTAAGTAATTTAAAGTTAAAAAAAAAAAATAGAATTCATTATGAAATTATACAATTTGCAATGATTTCTTCAGATCGAATTGAAGTTCATAAAAAAATAAAAAATAGATTTGAAAATATGCTTAAAATGGGTTTTGAAGAAGAAGTAATTCATCTTTTTAATAGAGGCGATTTAAATATTAATTGCCCTTCGATTCGATCTGTAGGTTATCGGCAAATGTGGAATTATTTAAACAAAAAAATAAGCTATTTAGAAATGAAAAATCAAGCAATTTATGCAACATGTCAGTTATACAAAAAACAGTTAACATGGATAAAGAAATGGAAAGATGTTTGTTTTTTAAATTCTGATAATAAAAAATTAGCGATAGATACTTTTTTTATAGTTTTAAAAAATAATATGATTTTAAAGATTTAAAATCTTAAAATAAAATTAATATATTAAAAAATATGGATTTAATATATATGGGGTATAGATATGGTTTGGAATGCACCACATAATAATGATATGAATAAAAATTTTTCTAATAACCATAATGATAAAAATAATAATATTATAAAAGAAATAATAAACTATTTAAGAAATAGTGCTATATTTGATTTTAATAATCGTATTTTATTTATTCATCAAAATAAAACAAAACAAATTTTTTTATTAATTTTTATAATATTTTTGATATGGTTAATGTTTAAATTTTATGATGATTAATAATCATCAATTATATTTAATATATACAAGATATTGAATTTGTATCGATATACTTATTTACATAAAAAAATAAATTTTATTTATCATGTTAATAAATATGAGTTTTAACTTAAATAAATTATTTTTTATTTTTTGAAAAAATTGTTATTAAAATGATAATAAAATTTATAAGAATTGATTAAAGAAAATAATTTTTTAATTTGATTTATTTTTATTTTAAAATATTATAATTTAATATTATCAATTATTGATATAATTGATAATATTAAATTATAAAATTGTATTTGTAAAATATTTTAATTATTTAATAAATATTTAAATATTTATCTTTTAATTTTTAATATTCAATTTATAATAAAAATGTGCAAATAAATATACAAAATTTTTTTATTAAATAGTTAGTTCAAAAAAAATTTTGTATATTAAAAATAATTGCACAATTCAATTTTAATAATATCGCTTAATTTTGATATAAATTAAAGGAATTTATCAAAACATGTGTCGCATAATTATTTTATGTATTGTTTTATTAAGTATTATATTTTCTAAATCATTTTTTATTATCCCTTCAGGATATCGAGGAATAGTGGTTGGATATGAAAAAAAAATAAATGATAATAAGTATCCTGAAAATATTATTGTTTATAAACCAGGAATGCATTATAGAGTTCCTTTTTTAGATAATTTAATTAAAATAGATGTACGTCCGCGTTTAACTATAACAAAATCAAATCAATTTTATACTTCTGATCATAAAAAAATATTAATTAATTATTTTATAAAATGGGATATTGTTGATATTAATCGTTATTTAAGTATTGTGAGAGGAAATAATCCTCAGAAATTAGAATCTTTATTAGTATCTAGAATAAATAAACAAATACATGATTTAATGTCGCATGATAGTTTTGATGAATTAATTCATGTATCGAAAAATGATTTATTTCATGGATTAAAGTTTATGTTTACTGCGAAATCGCCACAAGAAATAGATACTAATTTTAATCAAATCGATAGCAATGCTACTCCACAAGATCAAGACGCATCTACAGAAGATACTGCAACAACTAGTATTGAGTTTAATAAAATAATGAAAAATTTATTTGGTATTCGTATTGTTAATATACAAATTACCAACGTTACTTTATTTAAACAAGATCAAAAAGATAATATAAATCAAATTTCAATAGATAGATCATTACAAGATGTATCAACTGTAAAACATATTAAAAGAAACCAAGAAAATGAAAAAGAAAAAATAAAATAATATATGTTATAAGAAACGTTTTTATTAATTTTTTACTTTTTTATATTTTTTAATTTCCTTTACACTTTGATAGTTTTATACATAAAATATATTATAAAAATTATATAATAAAAAAATTAAAACTATTTTTTATAATTATGATGCATTAGATATAATGTAGTAATCTTTATTTTTTTTAAATTAACAGGATATTTATTTTTATGAAATTAACTGTTGCAATTATTGGTACTCAATGGGGTGATGAAGGTAAAGGGAAAATAGTAGATTATTTAACTGAATACGCTGATTTTATTGTTAGGTATCAGGGAGGTAATAATGCTGGTCACACTATTTTTATACATCAAAAAAAAACAATATTACATTTAATTCCTTCAGGAATTTTGCATTCTAATAAAATATGCATTATTGGTAATGGTGTAGTTATTTCACCTAAAGATTTATTTTCGGAGATAAGTAAATTAAAAAAATCTAACATTAATTTAGAAAATAGATTATTTATTTCAAAAGGATGTTCTATAATTTTGCCATATCATATAGCTTTAGATATAGCAAGAGAGACAAAAAGAGGAAAAAATTTAATTGGTACAACAGGAAAAGGTATTGGACCTGTGTATGAAGATAGAGTAGCGCGTCGCAGTATACGTATTGCAGACTTAGAAGATGAAAGTAACTTAAGAGATTCTTTAAAAGAGTTATCAGATTATTATAATCATCAATTAGTTCATTACTATTACACGGATTCAATACCTTATAAAAAGGTATTACAAGATCTTATTTCATTTAAAGATGAATTATTACTTTTATCTTCAGATGTTTCTAACATGATTATACAAGGTATTAAATTAAATAAAAAAATAATATTTGAAGGTGCTCAAGGTAGTTTTTTAGATATTGATCAAGGAATGTATCCATATGTTACTTCTTCGAATACAACTTCTGGTGGAATATTTGCCGGAACTGGAATAGGTCCTCATTATTTAGGATATGTATTAGGAGTAGTAAAAGCATATTCTACACGTGTTGGATTTGGTCCGTTTCCTACAGAATTATTTCATGACGAAAATGATTATTTTTTTAAGAAAGGAAAAGAAATTGGATCGACGACTGGAAGAAGAAGAAGAACAGGTTGGTTAGACATTATGATGTTAAAAAAATCCATAATAGTAAATTCTATCACAGGATTATGTTTAACAAAATTAGATGTATTAGATGAATTATCTGAAATTAAAATTTGTATAGGTTATAAAAATAAAATTAATAATAATGTAGTTTTAGATACTCCATGTTCTATAAAAGAATGGAATAGGATTATTCCTATTTATAGAATAGTTAATGGATGGAAGAAAAAAACACTAGGTATAAAAAAATTTAATGATCTTCCTTTTGAAGCTAGAGAATATATACGTGTTATTGAAGATTTAACAGGTATTCCTATTCATGTTATTTCAACAGGCCCTGATCGAAATGATACTATTTTGCGAATGAATCCTTTTAATTTTTAGATAAAAAATATTTTTTTGCAGTTTTTATTTTTATAAATAAAAATTATTTTTGTTAATTAATTAATTATTGTAAATAAATAAGTTACATGAATTTTTTATGTTTTGTTTATGTAATACACATTGTTAATTAAAATATTTTTATATTTAATTAAATGTATTTAGTCGTATAAAATAAAAAGTTTAAATGTTAATCTAACTAATTAATTATTCATAATTTTATTAATTAATGAATTAAATTTCAAATATATATTCAGTTTTTTTTCGAATATATTTTTTTATCAATAAAAATTTATTTTTATTGATAAAAAATTATGTTTCTAACAAATTAAATAAGTAATTATTTTAATAATAATTTATTACATAAATATTATTTTTTTAATTATCAAATAAATTAGATTAAACAAGGGGTAATAAAATGCGTCATTATGAAATTGTAATAATGATTCATCCAGATTATAGTGAAAAAGTATCAGAATTAACTGAATCTTATGTCAAAATAGTAAAAGATGAATCGGGTATTGTACATCGAATTGAAGACTGGGGAAAAAGACAACTAGCATATGCTATAAAAAAATTATATAAGTCGCATTATATACTTATGAATATTGAAATATCTGCTAAAAAAATAATTGAATTAGAACAAAAATTTCGTTTTAATGATATTATAATTCGTAGTTTAATTATTTCAACTAAAAAAGCAATTACAGAGCCTTCTCCAATGTTAAAAAATAAAGAAGACAGTAAAAATAATCGATAATAATTTTTTATATATTTTTATATTATTTTTACGATTCGTATATACATTATTAATATTATTGAGGTAATAGTAAAAAATTATGATTCGTTATTTTAGAAGAAGAAAATTTTGTCGTTTTACTGCGGAAAGTATTAAAGAAATTGATTATAAAGACATTAGTATTTTAAAAAATTATATTACTGAAAGTGGTAAAATGGTTCCAAGCAGAATAACAGGAACTAAATCTAAGTATCAAAGACAGTTATCTAGAGCTATTAAAAGATCTCGATTTTTAGCTTTATTACCTTATACTGATCATCATAAATAAAATGACATCTTTATATAATAAATTTACATACAAAAAAGGAGTAATTTATACATGAAAGTTATTTTACTTTCTAAAGTATATAAACTTGGATCAGAAGGAGATCAAGTAAAAGTAAATGCAGGTTATGCTCGTAATTTTTTAATTCCTTTTGGTAAAGCTATTATTGCAACAAAAGAAAATTTATACATTTTTGAAAATCAAAAAAAACAAAAAGAAAAGGAAATTTATAATAAAATTTTAATATATCAAAAAACAGCAAAAAAAATATTAGCTTTACAGCCAATTATTATTTATTCTAAATCAGGTGAAGAAGGTAAATTATTTGGATCGATAGGAATTAGAGATATTTCGGATGCAATTAATCGTTTAGGTATTGCAGTTAATAAGAATGATTTTAGACTTTTGAATGGAAGTCTTAAAACTATTGGGGAACATACTGTGTTGTTTTGTCCTCATGTAAAGGTGCGATCAGATATAATAATAAAAATTGTTTCTTAACAAGTAAGAAATTGAAATATTAAATTTTGATGTAAATAATACAATTAATTTTATTAAATAATTGCATAAGCAAATAAATAAAGTATTAACTATAATATTACAAATTATAAAAATAATGTTTTTTAAAGGCATATATGATTAATAAAATAATTGCATTATCAAAATTGGCTGGAATATCTGTGATGAAATATTTTAATAATAAAAATTTTTTATTACGTCATATGATAATTCGTTATAAAAACGATATCTCTCCAGTAACTATTGCTGATAAAATATCGCATGATGTTATTATAAAAGGATTACGTCATATAGATCCTGAAACTGTTATAATATCAGAAGAATCGAGATTTAATCTTAGCAATTTTCCTTCATATAAAAAAAAAAAATATTGGTTAATTGATCCTTTAGATGGCACTAAAGAATTTATTAATAATATTCCTGAATTTACTATTAATATATCTTTAATAAAAGATGGATATCCAATATTAGGAGTAATTTACGTTCCATGTTTTAATATTGTATATTTTGCATTGTTTAATGAATCGTGGAAAATAGAAAGTAATGGTATAAAGAAAAAAATTGTGGTTAAAAATAAATATCCTCAAAAAATATTAACTAGCCGATCACACACTAATCAAACAACTAATAATTTTATTAATAAATTAGAAAAAAAACCATATAAAAAATTAAAAATGGGATCGTCTTTAAAATTTTGTTATATCGCTGAAGGAAAAGCACAATTATATGTACGATGTCATCCTATTTATACATGGGATATATCTGCCGGTCATGCTATTTTATTAGGATCTGGTGGTTATATTTATACTCTTTCTAGCAATTTAATAAATTATAAGTTAAAAAATAATAACTCTTTTTTAATTGATTCTGGAATTATTGCTTCATCGTGCAGACAGTAAAGAGTTTTTTCAGGTATATAATCAATAAATTACATCTTTTATTAAAAATACTTATTTATAAATAAATATGAACCAGAATATTAATATCAAAATTATTGATAATAGAATTGGAACTATTTTTTCTTTTCCAAAATATAGCACGTTAGGATCTTCAGGTATTGATTTGAGAGCTTGTTGTAATAAAAACATTATTTTAAATGCTAATAAAACAATTTTACTTTCTTCTGGAATAGCAATACATATTAATGATATGTTAATCACTGGGATGATATTTCCGAGATCGGGTTTAGGTCATAAATATGGCGTTGTATTAGGTAATTCAGTTGGTATTATTGATTCAGATTATCAAGGTGAATTATTATTGTCTATATGGAATAGAGATAAAAAAAAGGATTTTTTAATCTATCCTGGAATGCGAATAGCACAATTATTATTTATTCCTATAATTAGGCCTAATTTTAATTTTGTATCAGATTTTGAAAAAAACACAAAAAGAGGTTTTTCGGGTTTTGGGCATACAGGTAATGATTAAAAAAATATTTTATTTTAATCAATACATATATATAACAAAAGTTTTAATAAAATTTATATTGGCCCCTGCTGGATTTGAACCAGCGACCTAGCGATTATGAGTCGCTTGCTCTAACCACTGAGCTAAGGGGCCTATGTTATAGTTTAATAACTAATTTAATTATAAAACAATTTTTCTAGATAATCTACCAATTATTTTAATTTTATTACAAACGTATTTTTATATATATTTAATCATATATTTTTTGAAAATTTTTGACATTTGAAATTTAAAATAGTATAATTATTTTACATTTCCTCTGTAGTTCAGTTGGTAGAACAACGGACTGTTAATCCGTATGTCACTGGTTCGAGTCCAGTCGGGGGAGAATAAAATAAATTTACACATGAAATTTATTGAAATTATAAAAACATCCTTATGCAAAATAAAAATTTTTTGTTTTATGATTATGAAACTTTTGGAACAAATATTAGTTTAGATAAACCATCACAATTTGCATGTATTAGAACTGATTATAATTTTAAGATACTATCAAAACCCACTATTGTTTATTGTTCACTTCCGTTAGATTATTTACCCAACCCTGAATCCATATTTATTACGAATATTACCCCTCAAATAGCAGATCAAAAAGGAATAAAAGAATTTTATTTTGCAAAGATCATAAATCAGAAATTTATGAAAAAAAATACTTGTGTTATTGGATTTAACAATATTAATTTTGATGATGAATTAACTAGAAATATTTTTTATAGAAATTTATTAGATCCATATGAATGGAGTTATAAACACAATAATTCTAGATGGGATTTAATTAATCTTTTAAGAGCGTGTTATATTTTAAGACCTAAAGGTATTATATGGCCTAAAAAAAAAACGGGATTAATTAGTTTTAAATTACAAGATATCGCAAAAGAAAATAATATTAAGCATGATGTAGTTCATGATGCTTTATCTGATGTTTATGCTACAATGTCTGTAGCAAAATTAATTAAAACTGTACAACCAAAATTATTTAATTTTTTTTTTAAACTTAGATTAAAACATAATATAATAGATTTTTTTCATAAATACAGTAATCTACCAATTTTTTATTTTTCTAGTATTTTTGGAAGTAACCGTGAAAATTATAGTATTATAAGATTAATGAGACAATATCATTTTAATTCTAATATTATTATTGGTTTTGATTTAAAATATGATATTAATGATTTTTTACAGGAATTTTATCATCAAAAAAAAAATAATCAAATAATTGTAAAAAATTTATTCCTAAAAGGTTTAATTTTTATTTATATTAATAAATGTCCTATCCTTGCTCCAATTAATGTATTGCATAAAAAGGATATGTATAATTTAAATGTTAATATAGATAGTTACATTAAATATTTTAATAAATTAAATAAATATACTTATGTATTTAAAGAATTAAGTAAAATATGTTTTTTTAAAAGAAAATTATATTTAGAAAAAAATGTAGATTTACTATTATATAGTGATTTTTTTAAAGAGAACGATAAAAAAATTATGCAATTAATTCATTGCATTAAACCTTATTATTTTTGTAAAAACACATTTCAATTTCAAGAAGAAAGAGTAAAACAATTATTTTTTCGCATGAAAGCTCGTAATTTTTTTTCTTTTTTATCAGAGAATGAAAAAAGAAAATGGTTAAATTATTGTAAAAATCACTTTAATTTTTCATATATTAGACAATATAAAAATAATTTAAACAATATAATGCAATCAAATGCATATTTTTTAAATAAAAAGAATATTTATAATGCAATTATTATTTATTTAAAAAAGAAAATAAAAAATTTTTACTAATCTTTATTTTATTTATCATAAAAAAAATAATTTATCATTTTTTTTTCTATTTTTTTTCGATCTTCGATATTTTGTAGATTTAATTTTTTTTCATTGATCAAAATAGTTTGTTTTTTTATCCATTGTTTCCAAGCTTGCATAGATATTTCATTATATATACGTAATCCTATTTTTCCAGGATAAGTAACATAGTCTAACCCTTCTTTTTTTTTTTTAAAGTATTTACAAAAAATTATTCTATTATTCATTATTTTTTTCCTTTAATTGTATTATTTTTATTATTTTTGATATAAAAACTGGAAATCCTAATTTTATAGGATATTTATAATTAAACCATATAAAATTTTTTTTTGTTTTACAAATATTATTTGATATATATATAATTGGTAAAATTTTTACATTAAAATGAGTATATTTACACTGTATTGTATTAATGAATTGAATTTTTTTATTAACTATAATATTATTATTTGATATCCATTTATTTAAATCATTGTATTTTTTAAATAAAGGAAAACAAAATAAATTTTTCCATATTGTTGTATTTATTTGTTTTTCTATTAAAATATAGTTCTGATATTGTATGATACAACACCAAAATTTTTTTTGTATTATGCGTATTTTTTTTTTTTTTAGTAAGAGATATGAATCTTGTTTATATATATCTTTTTTACAATATAAACAATGATTTTTTAATGGACAAATATTACATTTTGGTTTAATAGGTGTGCATATTGTTGCTCCTAAATCCATTATTCCTTGATTAAAATAACTAGCTTGGTGTAAAGGAAGAATTGAATTAATTATTTTCCATAAAAAGTTTTCAAATTTTTTGCTTGTGTTAGCATTTATTAAATAGTAATATCTTACTAGTATTCTTTTAATATTTATATCTAGTATTGCAAAACAAAAATTTTTAGAAAAAGATAATATCGCTCCAGCAGTAGTTTTTCCTATACCTGGTAATTTTATTAGTTTTTCTATTGTTTCAGGAAATAAATTGTTATATTTATAATATATTATTTGAGCAGTATTATAAATACTCACTGCTCGACGATAGTATCCTAATCCACTCCAATAATATAAAACTTCATCTAAAGAAGTTTGCTGTATTGTTTGTATAGATGGGAATCGAATAATAAATTTTTTATAAAATGGAATGACTGTATTAACTTGTGTTTGTTGTAACATGATTTCAGAAATCCAAATATGATAAATGTTATTATTTTTTTTTTTCCAAGGTAAATTTTTTCTTCCATGAAAATGAAACCAGTTTATAACTAACTGAGCAATAGGAGTTTGTATAATCATCGTTAATAATGTATTTATTTTTTATAGATATTTTTATTTAAAAATTAAAATTGATTTAATATAAAACTACTAATTTTAATACATTAAAAATATTTTTTTCATTATGCTATAAAATTAGGTTATTTGAATAATATAAAATCATTAATTTAGTAAATATTTATATAACACGAGGAATTAAATTTGTTAAGCATAAAATTTTTTTTAATATTACTTTTGGTAATAATATTGCAACAATAAAATAAAAAACTATATTTTTAATAATTTATTTTAATGGGGTTTTTGACTTATTTTTTATTAACACATTTTATCTTTTTTTTTTAAATTTTTGTATATAGTATCATTAAATATGTAAATAAAAAATAATAATTATTTTATATTTTATTGTATATAAATTATTTTTTGTATATTAAAATATTTTATTAATTGTAAATATATAATATATATAGCTTATAAAAATGTTTTTATACATACTACTAATTTATATTTTTCATAATATATATTATATCAATAATATATTTTTATAGTATATATATATTTAATATATATATTATAATTATGTAAAAAAAATTTAATTAAAAGCTATTTTTCATAAAAAATTTTCTAATATTGAATTTATAAATAAATAACCTTTTTTAGTTAATTTCCAACTATTACTATCTTCTATAATTAAATTATTAGTAATACATTTATTTATTTTTTTTTGTATATTTTGTGGTGTTATTCCTGTTTTATTATATAAATCTTCTTTTAATATATTTTTTTTTATCCTGCATTGATTCATAAAAAATTCTAATGCTAATTCTTTTTTTTGTACAATATATTTTTTTTTTAAAAACATTTTTTGTTCATAATCTTTTATATTATTAAATTTTATTGTTCTGATAACTTTTTTATTTTCTTGTGTAATCTTTCCATGTGCTCCACATCCTATTCCTAAATAATCTCCAAAATTCCAATAATTTAAGTTATGTTGACATTCATATCCTATTTTTGAATAGGATGATACTTCATATTGTATATAATTATTTTTTTCTAATAATTTTTTTCCAGATAAAAATATTTTTTCGGATATATATTCATTAGGAAGATTTAATTTTTTATAAAAAAAAACAGTTTTTGGTTCTATAGTTAATTCATACCAAGAAATGTGTGTTGGATTAAAAGAAATAGCTTTTTTTATGTCATTCATGGCTTCTTTATAAGATTGATCTGGAAGATTATACATTAAATCGATATTAAAATTAATTTTTTTTTTAAAAAAATTAATTGATGTTAAAATTTTTTCTATATTATTAATAGTATAATTACGTCCTATTTTTTCTAAAAGTGTATTATTAAAAGTTTGAATTCCTAAAGAAATACGGTTTATGCCTATTTTATTATATTGTAGTATTTTTTTATTTTCCATACTTGTAGGATTAGATTCTATGGTTATTTCTGCATTATTAGCTATTTCTATTCTTTTATGTATTTCTTTCAATAATAAATCGATAGAATTAATATGAAATAAACTAGGAGTTCCTCCTCCAATAAATATATTTTGAATTATTACTTTATTATTAATTAAATTTAAATCTTGTTCTAAGTCATTCATTAATAAAAAAATATATTTTTTTTCATTAATTTTATTTTTTTCAGTATAAGAATTAAAGTCACAATAAGGACATTTTTTCATACACCAGGGAATATGAATATATAAACTGACGGAATGCATAAGATATTATTATCCATTCTATTTTAATTAATGTTAAATATAAATTTCAAATTTATAAAGTCAAAACATATAGAAATGCATTATTAGATACACAAATGATTTATTTGTTATAATTAATGATTATTAATTTTTTTATTAAAAATTTTTTGTCCGATGCGTAACATATTACTTCCTGATGCAATTGCTTCTTCGATATCATAAGATGTTCCTAATGAGAGAGTATCAGTATATTTGTATTTATTTTTTAGTTTCATAAGTATTATATACATTTTTTTGTACAGGATTATTTTTTGTTGTATATCTTTTTGTTGATTAGGAAATATCATAATACCTCTTAATTTAATTTTTTTTAATTGATATATAAAATTTACTAAATTCATTAATTTATATAGATAAATTCCATTTTTATTCTTTTCACAATTTATATTAATTTGTATTAATACGTTTAAAGGAGGTAATATTTCAGGTCGATATTTGTTTAATAATTCAGCATGTTTTTTACTAGTAATCGAATGACACCATGCAAAATTTTTTGCAATTATAGATACTTTATTGCTTTGTATTTTTCCAACAAAATGCCATTCAATTTTTAACTGTATATTATTTATTTTTTTTATTGCTTCTTGTACATAATTTTCTCCAAATGCGCGTTGACCAAAAGAATACGCTTGAATAATTTCATTTATACTACGTTTTTTACTAATTGCAATAACTTTAATATCTGTATATTTTTTTTTATATTTTAAAGCATAATACATGATTGTTTTTTGTAATTGATTTAAATTAAAATAGATATTGTTCATATATTAATTTTTTATCTTTTTTTGTTATGTAATGATGTTAATTAATTACTGTGAAAACCAACTTTCTAAAATTAATACTGCAGATAATCCATCTATTTTTTTTTTTTTTAAATTTTTAAAACCTCCTATATGAAACAAATAGGATTTAGCAGATTTAGTAGTCAGTCTTTCATCATGTAAAAAAGTTGGAATATTAAATTTTTTTTGCATTATTATAGCAAATTTTTTTGTTTTTTTAGTGATATGTTGTACATCTCCGTTATAATTTAAAGGTAATCCAACGATAATGCTACTAGGTTGCCATTCAATAATTACCTTGTGAATTAATTTCCATTCAGGAAATCCTTGTTTAGCTGGAATTGATTTTAAATAACTTGCTGTTCTTGTTATTGTTTGTCCTACTGCGATGCCAATTTTTTTTGTACCAAAGTCAAAAGCCATTATTATTTGCATATTTATAATTTTTTAAGAATATTTGTGCATGTGTACTATTGACATTAATTTCTTATATATTTGATGTTTTTATTTTATTTTTTATTTTTTATAGTAATAAATAACAAAAATATTATTAATTATAGTTTTAATTAACGAGTGATTTAACGATTTTGTTTTTGTTATAAAAAATATTTTTTATAATATTTTGATTAATTTAATGCAATAAAATAAATTATAGTTAATATTTTAATAAAATTTTTATATTAAAAAAATAGTTATTTTAGATAAATAATTTTATATAAAATTATAATTTTTTCTAATTTTTTATTATTTATAATAATAAAAATTATTAATGTTAATTATTTTTAATTAATAAAAATATAAATTTAACTAATAAAAACATTTTGATAATAAAATTACTATTTATTTTATTATTATAATTATTTATATAGTTTTTACAAATATGATGAAAATATATACGATTAAGATCGTAAAATAGTTTTATTATATTTTTATTTATATCAATTAAAAACATAATTTTTTCGAAATATTATTTTTTAATTTGATATTGAAAAATAAAAAGGAATTTAATTACATATGATAATAAATTGATTAACTTTAATTTCATCAAACATAATTATTTGTTTAATTTTGACTCAATAAAATCAAAAAATATTTCATTGATAGATTTATTATATTCTTTTTGAATTTCTTGTATGCACGTAGGGCTAGTAATATTAATTTCAGTTAAATATTTACCAATAATATCTATTCCAACAAAAAACAATCCTTTTTCTTTTAAAATAGGAGATAATTTTTTAATTATATTTAAATCATGATCAGTTAATTTTTGAACTTTCCCCACCCCTCCTATTGCTAAATTTCCTCTTATTTGTCCTTTTTGTGGAATTCTAGCTAAACATAAAGGAATAGGGTTTCCATTAATCACTAAAATTCTTTTATCTCCATATTTGATATCTGGTATAAATTTTTGAATCATACAATATTTTGTTTCTTTTTTTGTCATATTTTCTAATATTACATTAGTATTTACATCATACTTACTAATTTTAAAGACTGATGAACCACCCATTTCATTTAATGGTTTAATAATTATATCATTATGTTGACTTATAAAATTATAAATATTTTTTATTTTTTTTGTAATTAATGTTTCAGGTATTATTGTATTAAAATTACATGTAAAAATTTTTTCATTATAATGACGTAAACTTTTAGGTTTATTAATGACTAATACCCCTTTTTTTTCTGCAAATTCAAGAATATATGTAGCGTATATAAATTCTAGATCTACTGGAGGATCTTTTCTCATTAAGATAACATCTAATATAGATAATTTTATTGTTTTTTTTTCATGATAAGAAAACCATGATAAATGTTGTTCATTTTGTATTTTTATAATTTTTGACTGACCATAAGCTTCTCCTTCTTCCCAGTATAAATTTTTTATGTTTATATAATAAATTTTATAATCTCTTCGTTGTGCTTCTAATAACATTGTAAAAGTAGAATCTTTTTTTATATTAATTGATTCTATTGGATCCATTATTATACCGATTTTTATATTCATTTTATTTTTATGTATATATTTATATTAATATGAATTTTTTTTATTATTGATTAATATTTAAAAAATTTTTTGATTTGATTGCTGCGTGTTAGATATATATATAATATTTTATATATTTTATATGTTTTTAATAAAATATAAAATATTTAATATAATCAGAATTATTTAATAGCAAATAAATATTTTTATTACTTTACTATGTATATTTTGTATGAAATTAATTATTTTAGTTTAAAATTAATATATTTATTTAAAATTTATTAATAGTTTGGTTCTGCGTAATTATCAAATCGTGACCAATGTCCATTAAAAGTAAGTTTAATTGTTCCTACTGGGCCATTTCTTTGTTTACCGATAATAATTTCAGCAATTCCTTTAAGATCTGTTTCTTCATTATACACTTCATCGCGATAAATAAACATTATTAAATCTGCGTCTTGTTCTAAAGATCCAGATTCTCTTAAATCAGAATTTAAAGGCCTTTTATCTGATCTTTGTTCTAAAGAACGATTAAGTTGAGAAAGAGCAATTACAGGTACTTGTAGTTCTTTTGCTAACGATTTTAACGTACGTGATATCTCTGCTATTTCTAAAGTTCTATTTTCAGAAAAAGAAGGAACTCGCATTAGTTGTAAATAATCAATCATTATTAAACTCAAACCATTATGTTCACGATAAATACGTCTTGCTCTTGATCTTACTTCGCTTGGTGTTAACGCAGATGAATCATCAATATAAACATTCTTCTTTTTTAATAAAATATTTATTGTACTTGAAATACGGGACCAATCTTCATCTTGTAGTTTGCCAGTACGAATATTAGATTGATTTACTCTAGATAAAGAAGCTAGCATTCGTATCATAATTTGTTCTCCTGGCATTTCTAAGCTAAATATTAAAACAGGTTTTTCGTAAGTCATTGCAATATTTTCGCATAAATTCATAGCAAAAGTAGTTTTTCCCATTGAAGGTCGAGCAGCAATTATAATAAATTCAGATGGTTGTAATCCAGATGTTTTTCTATTTAAATCTTGGTATCCTGTATTAATTCCTGTCACTTCGTTTATAGGAGAATTAAAAAGTTTTTCAACTTTAGCTATAGTATTTTCTAAAATTTGTGAAATATTTTTAGGACCAGAATTAAGATTAAATCTTTTTTCAGCTATTTTAAAAACGCTTGATTCTGCATAATCTAATAATTCTTCGCTATTTCTTCCTTTAGGATCGTATCCGGCATCAGCAATTTTATTTGCAACTAAAATCATTTCTCTAACTATTGCGCGTTCTTTTACTATATCAGCATAAGCAGATATGTTTTCAGTACTAGGCGTATTTTTAGATAATTCAGCTAAATAAGAAAACCTACCGATAGTTTCTAATTTTCCTTTTTGTTCTAAAGATTCTGCTAATGTAATTAAATCAATAGGATGTCCTAAATCTATTAAGTATTGCATTTCTTGAAATATTATTTGATGAGATTTATTAAAAAAATCATCTGAAACTATGCGTTCTGAAACAATACCCCATTGTTCATTATCTAACATTAATCCTCCTAATACAGATTGTTCAGCTTCTATAGAATGAGGAGGTAATTTTAATTTATGAATTTGGTTATCGTATATTTTATTCAATATTGTTTTATTTTTCATTTTTTTTATGATATTCCAAAATTGAAATATAAAATTAAAAATTAAGAAAATATATTTAAAAGAATAGATTTCTTATTTATATGTCAATATATATTTTTTAAAAATAAATTATGGGATTATTAATAAATATTTATTAATTCTATAAATTAATTATATAAAGATATTTTTTTGTTCTATTTGTATAACATAAAAATTTTTTAATACATATTGAGACATATAAAATAAATCTCGCATTAATATTTTTATATTATAAAAATACAGAATTTAACATATCTAAATGAATTTTTTTTTCATTAATACATTTATTTAATAATTTTTTCCATAAATTAGATTTTGCTGAATTATAAAAAATTCCTAATATTGGGCGTAAAATTTTTGTTACAGAAATGTTTTTTTTTGTTTGGTTTATCACATATTGATTTATTATTGATTGCAGGCTATATTTTTTTCTTTTAAATCCAAATATTTTTTGATCAATTTCTGATAATAAAAGTGGGTTTTGGTAAATTTTTCTTCCAATCATAACGCCATCTGTTTTTTTTAAATGATAAATTGATTCTTCTATTGAATTTATTTCTCCATTAATTATTACAGTTGAAGTAGGAAAATCTTTTTTTATTTGATAGACATATTCATACTGTATAGGGGGAATTTTTAGATTTTTTTTAGGAGATAAATTATTTAGAACTGCTTTTCTTGCATGTATAAAAAATGTTTTACAGTTGGTTTTATTTAATATATTAGATATAAAATTATGCAAAAAATTATAATTATGATAATGATTAGTTCCAATTCGGATTTTAATACTAATAGGTTTTTGAATAGTGTCTTCAATAGCATTAATTGCATCGATTACTATTGGTATATAATTCATTAAACATGCTCCAAATAAACCTTTTTGAGCTGATATAGAAGGACATCCTAGATTTAAATTAATATTTTCATACCCTATTGATGTCAGTATTTTGCTAGATAGTGAAAGTTCTTTTCTATTATTTCCTGCTATTTGTACAACAGTATTATAATTTTTTTCTTCTAATCTTAATATCGTTTTTTTAGAATATAATAATTTTTTAGATACAATCATTTCAGTAAATAAAATTGTTTTTTTTGTTAATAGTCTATAAAAAAAACGACAGGATTCATCTGTATAATGTAGCATTGGAGCCACACAAAATCGATAGTTTAGTTTTTTCATTATTTGTTTAGTAACAGTTATGAAATAGAATTATTTATATGTTTTATATATATAATGATATATTTATCATATCATCTTTCAGATAACGTTTCTTATTTATATAATTAAGATATTCTAATATTATTAAAATTAGAAAAAAGTACTCAGTGAATAATATTATTGTATTATAAAAATATTTTTTTATAGAACGTTAGATTTAATTTAAGATTATATTTTAATATATATTTTTTTTCATATAAAAATATTTTTATAGAATATTAATTATTTTTACAAATAAAAAATTGTATTTTTATATAATATGTATTTTAAAAAATATTTTAAAAATGTTTGACGTTAAGGAAAAAATTATGGCTAGCAGAGGTGTGAATAAAGCTATTTTAATAGGTCATTTAGGTCAGGATCCTGAGGTACGATATATGCCAAATGGAAGTGCTGTAACGAATATTAGTTTAGCAACATCTGATATATGGAAAGACAAAAATACAGGAGAAATGAAGGAAAAAACAGAATGGCATAAAATAGTTTTATTTGGAAAATTAGCTGAAGTAGCTGGAGAGTATTTAAAAAAAGGTGCTCAAGTATATATAGAAGGTTCATTACAAACTAGAAAATGGCAAGATCAAAATGGAATAGATCGTTATACTACTGAAATAGTAGTAAACATAGGTGGTACAATGCAAATGTTAGGCAGTCGTAATATTAGTGGATCTAATGTTTCTCACGCCGGAATAAATAAAAAGAATATTTCTACTTCATATCAAAAATCGAACAAATCTATAAAAAATAATATTTTGCAAAATAAAAATGATCGCTTTTCTAATCAATCTCATGAAAAAAATAATCATATTGATGATATTGATTTTGATGAAGAGATTCCTTTTTAATAAGGTTTATTGAATTAATAAAAATTTTTGTAAAGCCCGAAATAGGGTTTTACAAATTTATATTTTTATTTATTTAAATAAAAATATATTTTTTTTAAAAAATAATATATATTTACATAGTATATGGTAATGAGATAGAAATGGCATATGTCCACAATTTTTAATAATAAAAGATTTTTTATTAAATTTTGTTATTAATATGTTCTTGATATTATTTGGAATAATAGGATCGATATCACCAAAAATATACATTATCGGAATTTTAATTTTATTAATATCTTCCCGAATATCAGTTTCTTGTATAATTTTCATATTATTTTTTATAGTTATATACGAAGGAGGAAAATGTTTATAAATTATTTTGTTTAACGTTTTTTTTTCATATTTTTTTAAATATAAATTGTCTTTAATTTGTAATTTTAAAAAATTATTTATTGAATTAAAATAATTTTTTTGCATGTTTTGATATAAATCATTTAATTTTTTTATAGTTATTCCAGGCCATTGTGGTTTTTTAATAAAACACGGAGAAGATGTTATATTAATTATTCCAGCAATACAATTAGGATAAATTATAGCTAATTTCGAAATAATTAATCCACCAATAGACCATCCTACCCAAATAGCATTTGTTGGTAAATTATAATATAGTATATCAATAGTATCATATATATTTGCTGATTGAATATTATTATTATTTCCATATCCAGGCAAATCTACTAAGTGTATTAAAAAATTTTTATTTAAAATCTGATTAATTTTAAACCATATATTAGAATTATAACCCCATCCGTGTATTAATATTAAATTAACTCTACCAGTTCCAATTTTTTTTACATATAATTTTTGCATACATAATTTTTTATTATAATTAGTATATGAATAATGCTACAATAATATTAGTTTGTTAACATCATTTCATGATTGATAAAAAAAACATTTTTTTATATTTAATTTTTTTATTATTATTTAGAATAACATTTATTTAAATAAAAACAATTACTTATTTATTTCGTAAATTTTTAATTATTTTAATAGAAACCTCAATTATGATAATAAATTTAATAACTTTTATATAAACGAATTATGATAAAGATATCTAGTGAAGCAAAAAAATATTTTAGCAAATTATTAATAAATAAAACAAAAGATACAAATTTTCGTATTTTTATAATGTATCCAGGAACTATGTATGCAGAATGTGGTATTGCATATTGTTTATTAGAAGAAATAGATAAAGAAAAAGATATAATTTTAAATTATAAAGATTTTATTTGTGTTTTAAAAAAAACTGATCAACCATATTTGCAAGATGCAACGATTGATGTCTCAAAAAATTCTATTTTAGAGTATAAATTAATATTAAACGCTCCTTTTGCAAAGAAAAAAATAAAACCAAAAAGATTTTCTGATTTAGAAAAAAGAATTTGTGAATACCTTAATTCTTATATTAATCCAGAACTATCAATGCATAATGGAAAAATAGATTTAGTAGAAGTTACGGATGATTATTATATCTTAGTTGCGTTCAGTGGTGGTTGTAATGGTTGTTCAATGATATCTATGACGTTAAAAGAAGGAATTGAAAAAAAAATACTTACATTATTTCCACAAATTAAAGGAGTAAAAGATATTACAAAACATCGATATGGTTCGCATTCTTATGCTTAATTATTAAATATATGTTAATGAGATATGCATTATAGAAAATATATAGTATATATAATATATATTTTATTTTCCATAAAAAATACAATTTAATTAAGAATAATATAATGAATAATGCACTATATAATGATCAGAATATTTTATCAGAAGAAATAAAAAGGAGATGTACTTTTGCGATTATTTCACATCCTGATGCAGGAAAAACTACTATTACTGAAAAAATGTTATATTTAAGTAAAACAATTAGATCTTTTGGAAAGATTAAACCTAAAAAAAATACAGCATATACTCAGTCAGATTGGATGGAAATAGAAAAAAAAAGAGGTATATCTGTTACAACTTCTGTAATAAGGTTTTTGTATCGAGATAGATTAATTAATTTATTAGATACTCCTGGACATGCTGATTTTTCAGAAGATACGTATAGAATTTTAACTGCTGTTGATTGTTGTTTAATGGTAATTGATGCTGCAAAGGGAATAGAAGAACGTACGCGAAAGTTAATACAGGTAGCAAAAATACAAAAAATTCCTATTATTACTTTTATTAACAAAATAGATCGTAATTATAAGGATTTAAATATTTTATTAAATGAAATTGAATTAGAATTAAATATGTTAAGCAGTCCTATAAATTATCCGATTGAATATAATAATAATTTATTAGGGTTATATAATGTTATAGATAAAAAAATACTTTTATACTCAAATAATAGTAAAAAAAAAGATATATGTAACAATGATTTGTTTAATAATTTGAATATAAAAGATTTTAGTTCCAAAAATAATTTTTCCAATATGACGTATTTAAAAATAAAAAATTTTGTTAATGTTATTAAAAATAATTTTATTACTTTTAAAAGATCAGACTTTTTAACTTGTAATATAACTCCAATTTTATTTGGTTCAGCTTTAGATAATTTTGGAATAAATTTTATTCTGGATTTTTTAGTAAAATACGCTCCTTTTCCCCAATCTCGTTTATCTAATGTTAGAAAAGTTTATCCTGATGAAAATAAATTTTCAGGTTTTGTTTTCAAAATACAAGCTAATATGAATTTAAAGCATAGAGATAGAATTGCATTTTTAAGGATTGTTTCAGGGAAATATTTTAAAGGAATTAAAATTTTTCAAGTGAGAACACAAAAAAAAATAATAGTTACGAATGCAGTATCTTTTTTAGCTAATAATCGTATTTTATTAGATGTAGCTTATCCGGGAGACATTATTGGAATTTATAACCATGGAACTGTGAAAATTGGTGATACTTTTACTGCAGGAGAAAATTTAAATTTTGTAGGTATTCCTAGTTTTTCTTCTGAAATTTTTAAAAGTGTACATTTAATAAATCCTATGCATCAAAAAAGGTTATTAAAAGGATTATTTCAAATATCAGAAGAAGGAGCTATTCAAGTATTTACTCCATTAGTTAATAATAATTTGATTATTGGAGCGATAGGTCCTTTACAGTTTGATGTTGTACTAGAAAGATTAAAATTGGAATATAAATTAGAATTATTTTACAAAGAAGTAAATATTTTTACAACTCGATGGATATCATCGAAAAATATTAATTCATTAAATACGTTTATTTTACATAATAAACATCTTATAGGTTTAGATCGTGAAAAATCTTTAGTTTATTTTGCACCTAATATGATTAATTTAAAAGTGATTATTTCGAAAAATAAAGATATTTTTTTTTCAAAAATAAAGGAATATCAAAGTTATTAAATATGATGTTTAATAAAATTAATTATGTTTATAATTGTATTGAAATTAGTTTTTTTAATGATTTATTTATTTCATTTTTTATTCTAAATTAATTTAGTGAAAAGCATATGAATCGTGCGTTTATTTTGGTATTAGACTCTTTTGGGATTGGATCAACAGAAGATGCTATTTATTTTGGTGATATTGGTTCTAATACATTTGGTAGTATTGCTAATTTTTGTTATAAACAAAAAAAACAAGGATATAGAAAAAATAGCTTACGTATTCCCAATTTAATGTCTTTAGGTTTAGGTCATGCGTATTTTAAATTACATAATGCTTTTCCTGCGGGATTAGAAGATAATGGATCATCTTTATTAGGTAGTTATGGATATGCAAAAGAAATATCTTCAGGAAAGGATACTAGTTCTGGGCATTGGGAAATAGCAGGAATACCTATTTTATTTAATTGGGATTATTTCGTTCATAAAAAAAATAGTTTTCCTCAAGATTTATTAGATAAAATAATGCAATTAAGTAATATTAAAGGGTATTTAGGAAATTGTCATGCTTCAGGGACAGATATACTGGTTGAATTAGGGTTACAACATATTAATTCTGGTTATCCTATTTTTTATACTTCGATTGATTCTGTTTTTCAAGTTGCTTGTCATGAAGATGTATTTAGTTTAGAAAAATTGTATTCTTTATGTGATATAATTAGAAAATTATTAGATAAAGATAAATATAAAATATCTAGAGTAATAGCGCGTCCTTTTTCTGGACAAAGTAAATCTAATTTTACTAGAACAAATAATAGAAAAGATTTTTCTATTGTACCTAATGGTACAACTGTTATGAACAAACTAGTCAATGAAAAAAAAGGAACAATTACTGGAATAGGTAAAATATCTGATATTTATGGTGGTTCAGGTATTACTCATGAAATTAAAGCATATGGATTAAAAAATTTAGCTGAAACAACAATACGGTGTATCAAATATGCTAAAAATAATTCTATGATAATAACGAATTTTGTTGATTTTGATTCTTTATGGGGACATCGACGTGATATTCAGGGTTATGCAATAGGTTTAGAGTTATTTGATCGTTATTTATTACAAATACTAAGTATTATACAAGATAATGATTTGTTAATAATAACAGCAGATCATGGATGCGACCCATCTTGGAAAGGTACTGATCACACTAGAGAACATGTTCCTATATTAATTTATAAAAAAAATTTACCTGTACAATTTTTAGGATATAGAAAAACATTTGCAGATATTAGTCAAACAATAGCGCGTTATTTTGAATTAAGTAGTATGTATTATGGTCATTCAATGTTTTAAATTATTATTTGTTTTAACTTTTTTATAATGATGAAAATCAGTAATTTTATTAATATACTTAAAGAGATAATTTTTATGGTTTCGCTTCATATTAATGCAAAAAAAAAAGAGATATCTGAAAAGGTTATTGTATGTGGTGATCCTATACGAATAAAATTTATAGCAAAAAATTATTTAACTAACGCAAAAAAAATAAATACTGTTCGTAACATGTTTGGATATACTGGTTTCTTTAAAAAAGAACGTGTTTCTATTTTAAGTCATGGTATGGGCATGCCTTCTGTTTCAATCTATGTACAAGAACTAATATCTCATTATCATGTAAAAAAAATTATTAGATTAGGCACATGTGGCACTGTATTAAAAAATATTAATATTAAAGATATTTTAATTGGAATGTCCGCATGTACTGATTCTTATATGAATCGTATTAGATTTAATAATTTTGATTTTTCTGCTGTTGCAGATTTTAGTTTATTAAAACAATCATATAGAATAGCTAAAAAATTTAATTTTTCTATAAGAATTGGAGCTTTTTTTACTACTGATTTGTTTTATGCTAATGATAATAAAGTTATAGATATCATGAAGCGTCATAATATTTTAGGTATAGATATGGAGACAGCTGGAATATATTTTTTAGCTTCTGAACATAATATTCAAGCTCTATCAATGTGTATTGTTTCTGATCATCTTAAAACCGGAGAAAAGTTAAATACATTAGAAAGAATTTCTTCTTTTGAAAAAATTATTCAAATTGCTTTACGTTTATAATATTTAACAAAAAATTATTTTAATTAATAACATTAATTATGATGGTGAGAAAGGGATTCGAACCCTTGATACGTTTTTATTTACGTATACACGCTTTCCAGGCGTGCTCTTTAATCCTCTCAGACACCTCACCTTAACTTTTTTATATAAAAACAAAATTAGTTAATAAAAAATTTTATTATTAATAACAATATCATTTTTTTATAAGATATGTAAACGAATAAATTTATTAATTTAAAAATTTTTTGTTATACATACATTTTGTTTTGTAATAAAATTTTGGTAAAGTATTGTACTTGTTACTTAATCATTAATATTTTAAATTAAAATTAATTCATCAAAAAAAATGAAAAAAAAAAATATTTTTTTAATAGGTCCTATGGGTGCTGGAAAAAGTACCATAGGTCGCTATTTATCTAATCAATTAGATATGGTTTTTTATGATTCTGATAAAGAAATTGAAAAAAAAACAGGCGCTGATATAAATTGGGTTTTTGATATTGAAGGAGAACTACAATTTCGTAAAAGAGAAGAAAAAGTAATTAATGAATTAACCAAAAAAAATAAAATTGTTTTAGCAACAGGGGGTGGTGCAATATTATCACCATATAACCGTAAAATAATTTCTTCTAGAGGTATAGTAGTGTATTTAACTGTAAATATTGATAATCAAATTATACGTACACAAAAAGATAAAAATAGACCATTATTAAACACTAATTATCCGGTTAAATGTATTTTACAAAAATTATCCAAACAACGTAATTTTCTTTATAAAGAAATAGCAGAAATAATTTTAAGTACAGATTTATTAAGTCCTAAACATATTACTCATAAAATTATTACAATGGTTAATAAACTTAATTAGATATTTGTATATTTTTATATTTTTTAATTATTTAAAAGGAAATAATAAATATTATGTATGAATTAAATTTAAAATTAAAAACTCATCAGTATCCTATTTTTATAGGCAATTCTATACTACAAAAAAGTAATATTTTACGGTCTGTTTGTATTAATAAAAGCGCAATAGTGTTAGTAACAAATCATACAATTTCTACTTTATGGAAACAATATATTATCGATGCTTTCAAGGTATTATCAATCCAATTTTATGAATTTGTTATACCAGATGGTGAAGAATATAAAAATATTGAAACAATAGAAAAGTGTATTACTTTTTTATTAAAAAAAAATTGTAATAGAGACATTATATTAATTGCATTTGGAGGTGGAGTAATAGGAGATATAACTGGTTTTGTGGCTTCAATATATCAAAGAGGTGTTAGTTATATTCAGATACCAACTACATTACTTGCTCAAGTAGATGCTTCTATAGGAGGAAAAACGGGTGTTAATCATACTTTAGGAAAAAATATGTTAGGTGTATTTTGGCACCCAGATGCTGTTATTATTGATACAAATTTTCTTAATACTCTATCTAGAAAACAATTAGTTTCTGGAATGGCTGAAGTAGTTAAATATGGAATTATATTTGATGAATTATTTTTTAATTGGTTAGAAAAAAAATATTACGAATTATTAAATTTAAAGAAAGAAGATATTCTTTATTGTATAAAAAAATGTTGTGAATTTAAGGTTAATGTAGTAATTAAAGATGAACGAGAATCTTATTTAAGAACGATATTAAATTTAGGGCATACTTTTGGGCATGCAATTGAATCTTATATAGGTTATGGGAAATATTTGCATGGAGAAGCGATTTCTATTGGCATAGTAATGGCAGCTCGTACTGCAGAAATATTAAATATAATAAATACAGTAGATGTTCAAAGAATTATTTATTTATTAAAAAAAATAGGATTACCTACAATAGCTCCTAAAAATATGAACCCTGATGAATATATTCCTTATATGATAAAAGATAAAAAATCAATAAACAATGGTAAAATTCGTTTAATTTTACCTAAAAAAATAGGACATGTTGAAATATATAGTGATATAGAAAATAAAATTATTTTACGAGCTATTAGTAATGCTAGTTAATTTTATTGAAATATGTTTTTAATCTTATTTCATTTTTTTATTTATATTAAATAAAATTTTAATTATTTATATTTATATTTTTTAAATTTTTTTTTAAATTTTTTATTTATTATAGTAATTAAAAATTTTTAATTAGTTTTTATTTATTTGATTAATGGTAAATATATGAATAAATTTTTAATTGCTCCATCAATTTTGTCTGCAGATTTTGCGCAATTAGGTAAAGAAGTTAAAAAAGTATTAAAATATGGAGCAGATATGATTCATTTTGACGTCATGGATAATCATTATGTACCTAATTTAACTATAGGTCCTTTAGTGTTATCATCTTTACGTAAATATGGAGTTACAGCTCCGATTGATGTACATTTAATGACTATTCCTGATGAAGAATTAATATTAAATTTCATTCGTGCTGGCGCTGATTATATAACGATTCATGTTGAATCTACGGTACATTTAGATAAATTTATTACTTTAATAAAACAAAATGGATGTAAGTCTGGAATAGCATTAAATCCTTCAACTCCTCTATGTTATTTAGATTGTGTTATGCATCAAATTGATTTAGTTTTATTAATGACAGTAAATCCAGGTTTGGGCGGTCAAAATTTTATTACTTCTTCTTTGAAGAAGATTAGAGCTACGCATAAGCGTTTGTGTAAAGAAAATAAAAAGATATTATTGCAAGTAGATGGAGGTATAAAATTAACTAATATAACAGATGTTGCACTTGCTGGAGCTAATATTTTTGTAATAGGATCAGCTATTTTTAATAGTAATGATTACGATAAGACAATTAATATTTTTAAAAATCAGTTGAATCAGTTATATTACAAATAAATATAAATTTTTTCTGTTTATTTTATATTTACATGTATTAATAAAAATTTTTTTATGAATAAATAAATTTTAATTGAGAATAAAATGACATTAAAAAAAAAAAAATTGTTTTTAGTGCTATACAACCGTCTGGTCGGTTAACTTTAGCTAATTATATTGGAACGATGCAACATTGGGAAAAAATGCAAATAGCTAATCAATGTATTTATTGCATTGCTGATTTACATGCTATAACTGGATTACAAAATAAATCAGTTAATTTATTAGAAAATATTTTAGATACTTTAGCTTTATATTTAGCTATTGGTATTGATCCAAAAAAAAGTATTATTTTTTTGCAATCAGATGTTCTTGAACATTGTCAATTTTATTGGATATTAAATTGTCATACTTATTATGGAGAATTACTTCGTATGAATCAATTTAAACAAAAATCTAAAACATGTTCTAATCGTAATAATATTAATACAGGTTTGTTAAATTATCCTATATTAATGGCATCTGATATTTTATTATATAAAACAGATTTAGTTCCTATGGGTGTTGATCAAACACAACATTTAGAGTTAACAAGAAATATAGCAAAAAGAATAAATTTTATTTTTAAAAAAGAAATTTTAGTTGTTCCTCAAGCATATATATCAACATTAGGATCTAAAATTATGTCATTATCAGATCCTTTAGTAAAGATGTCTAAATCAGATAAAAAAGAAGATAGTACAATTTTTTTATTTGATTCATTGGAAGATATTTCTAGAAAAATTAATAAAGCAATAACAGATTCAGATTATCCTCCTAAAATATATTATAATTTTGAAAAAAAACCTGGTATTTCTAATTTATTAGAAATAGTTTCTGCTATAAATAATAGTTCTATATCATCATTAGTATCTTGTTTTTCTGGAAAAACATATCAAGAATTCAAGTCTTTTGTTATCTTATCTATTTTTAATAAGTTAAATTTATTGCAAAAAAATTATTTAAAATGGCGAAAAAACGAACATTTATTATTTAATATTGCTCGTACTGGGGCTAATAAAGCAAAAAAGATTGCTATTTCCACCTTACAAGAAATATATTTTTATTTAAAATTGAATTAATCAATTATTATTTTTATTTTTAATAATTTTATATATGGATGCATTAATTTTTTATTTAACAATTGTTTTTGTTTTCGAACAATTATTTATAATGTTGAGAAAAATATTACATAAAAAAACTAAACAATACAAAATATTACTAGCAATTAAAGCTGTTTTAATTCCATATGTTATAATTAATGGTTTTGTTATTATAAAAGTAAATAGTGATCCAAGTGTTCCTGCTATTAAAATTAAGTTAATTAATTTTGAAGAAGGATATTTTGTTTGTAACGAAGCTATTGTTATAGAAATAGAATATATTGCGCTAGATACAAATCCTAGAAATGATATATACAGATATAATAAAAAAATGGTATTTGTTTGAATAAAAAGATACATAAATAATGTAGATAAACCGCTTAAAATTACTAAAATTTTTTGTAATTCAAAAAATTTTAGTATAAAACTAAAAAACCACATTCCAATCATATAAAACATCCAAAATATACTAATTATTTTTCCTGATTGTATAATTGATAAATTAAATTTATGTATTAAATATTCAGGAACCCAAGATATAAAAGATAATTGACCTAAAATATATAAAAAAACAGTACAAGATAAAATACTTATATTTAACCAAATACTTGGATAATTTGTAATATTTAAATTTTTTATTGGATGATGTTTAGTTACAAAAATTTTATTAAAATCAGTATTAATTGTTAGTAGCATAATAATACAATAAATAATACTTATAAAAATATAAATCATATACCAATGTAGGTGATTAGATATAGCTTTTGATGCATAAATTGGAATAATAATACCTGCCAAACTAAAACAAGAATCGGTTAAAAGTAGTTTTCTACCTCTTTCAGATCCTGTATATAAATTAGTAATTAAATAGGTTCCAATTGACATTGTCATTCCACTAATAATTCCAAATATGAATATACTTATTGCAAATGTTATGATTTGATGGGAGCTAATTAAGCCACATATTGCTAATATTGTTAAAATAAAACCAAAAATTAATTGTTTTTTAATAGATATTTTATTTATCAAAAAAATTTCTATTAACATAGAAATAAGTATCCCAATATTTAAATATGTAAAAGTAAAGCTCATTTGGGGTATAGATTTTTTAAAATATTGTGCAATATCTCCTATTATAGTTCCAGTAACTACTATTAAAGAACCAGTTAAAAAATATGATAAAAAACCAATTAACGTAATTTTTATAACATCGTTTTTAATCATTGAATTGTTATTCCTAATAATTATAACAAAAATTATTTTTTAATATGAAATACATAATTATTTAATTGTATTATATATATTTTGTATAAAATATATATAAAAATACAAAATTAATTATTCAATAAATAGTTAAAAATTATTTACATAATATAAAAGTTTTATAATAAAAATATTTTTACTATCAACATATTAAAATATGAATATAATTTTTTTTATTTTTTTTATGTATATCAAAAAATAAAAACTACTTTTCTTAACATAACTTTGCGGAGAGTAAAGGTGTATGTCTGATTTAAAAAAAGACTTATCAATGTTTTATAAATATATGATTCCATTTTATCAACCTCGATCTATTATTCCAATAAAAGGTAAGGGTTGTTATTTATGGGATCAAAATGGAAAACAGTATGTTGATTTTTCTGGAGGTATCGCTGTTTTGCCATTAGGTCACTCTCACTATTTATTAAACAGAGTTTTAAAAAAACAAAGTAAATATTTGTGGCATATTAGTAATATTTTTACAAATATACCATCTTTAGATTTAGCAAAAAAATTAGTACAATCTAGTTTTGCTGATTATGTTTTTTTTGCTAATTCTGGAGCTGAAGCTAATGAAGCTGCTTTAAAAATTGCTTTATATTATGCTGCAATTAAATATAATAAAAAAAAAAATAATATCGTTTCTTTTTATAACTCTTTTCACGGAAGGACATTATTTACAGTATCAGTAGGAGGTCAATCAAGATATTCTTCTGTATTTAATTCTAACATTATATTTGGAGGAATTAATCACATTGCATTTAATAATATTATTGAAATTGAACATGTAATTAATTCAAAAACTTGTGCAGTAATTGTCGAATTAATACAAGGAGAGGGTGGTATTATACCAGCAGAGCTATTTTTTATTAGAAAATTACGCGAATTATGTAATATTCATAATGTTTTATTAATTTTTGATGAAGTACAAACAGGAATTGGCAGAACTGGAACTTTATTTGCATATGAACAATATAATGTCTGTCCGGATATTATGACTTTAGCAAAATCATTAGGAGGAGGATTTCCTATAAGTGCAGTATTAACTACAAAAGAAATTGCTGTTTCATTACATCCAGGATTGCATGGAACAACTTATGGAGGTAATCCTTTAGCTTGTTCGATTGCCAATGCAGTATTAGATATAGTAAATCAAGATAGTTTTCTAAAATCTATTAGAAGAAAAAGTTTATTTTTTATAAAAAAAATAAAAAAAATTAATTCAAAATATAATTTTTTGAAAACGATACGCGGAAAAGGTTTATTATTAGGAATAGAGTTAAATCAAGATTGTAATTTTAGTATAAAAGATGTCATAGAGACAACTCAAAAAAACGGTTTAATTTTATTACATGCAGGTAAAAATGTGCTTCGAATTGCTCCTCCTTTAAATATTAGTTATAAAGATATTTCCATGGGGTTAGAACGTTTTGATCAATCATTAAAAGAATTATCGTATTGTTAATAGCATAAAAAATATTTTATTAAAAGAAAAATAATATATTTTTAATACAAAAATGAGATAAAAATAAATCTCTATTTATAGAATATATTTAATTTGAAATTAATTTTTTAGATAAATAATATGTATTATTAAAGTATTTTAGTATAAAACATACTATGTGATATAATTATAATATATAAAATATAATTAGATTGACTTTAAGAAAATAATTATTTAATTTTGGGTTAAATATATGCAGTTTGTAATCATGGTTAGTGATTTTTTTTTAAATAAAGAAAATTCTAATAGTGCATTTTTATTTGCTTGTTCTTTACTAAAATTAGGTCATAAATTAAATAATGTATTTTTTTATTTTGATGCTGTATTACATGCTAATAATATGATTACAACGTCATACGATCAAATTAATTTAGGTTTAGAATGGAATAAATTGTCTATAAATTATAATTTTCCTATTTATGTATGCTCAAAAACAAGTATAGAACGAGGTATTGTATCAAAAAATGAGGTAAAAAGTACAAAGTATTTAAATTATATGAATATGTATCCTTCTTGTAATTTAATTGGTTATACTGAATGGTTATTATTGACTTATAAATGTGATAGAATAATACAATTTTAATTTCTTTTTTATTTAAAAATATAAAAATAATGAATACATCTTCATTTAAGCAGTATAAATCTTTTGCTATTATTTTTTCTTCAGCTCCATATGAAAATAATATAGGTTATGAAGGTTTAAATATTGCATTAGTTCTAGCTTCTTTAGAAAAAAAAATAAGTTTATTTTTTCTTGAAGATGGAATATTTCAAATATTAAATCATCAAAATCCTAATTATATTAATTGTCATAATTCATCTCTTTCTTTTAAAATATTTAAAATGTATAAATTAATTAATTTTTATATTTCTATTGAGTCATTACAAAAAAGAGGATTGTTTTCTAACAATGATTTTATAGTTCCTGTAAATATTTTTAATATTAGTAAAATTTCAGAAAAAATTAAAAAGTGTAATTTTATTTTAAAATTTTAAAAAAGTAGTAAATTCAATGTTACATATGTTAATGCAATCACCTTTTGAAACCAATGTTTTATTAATAAATCAGATGTTAGAACCATTAGATGATTTTATTGCATTACAAAATGGAGTTTTTATTAGTTTAGCTAATAATGTATTTTGTCATGAATTTCAATCTGCTCCGTGTTCTTTATTTGTACTTAAAGAGGATTTATTAGCTAGAGGGTTATTATCTAAGGTTAATCCTGTTTTTCGTATTATTAATTATTCAAAATTTGTATATTTAACAGTAAAACATAAAAATCAAATTAAATGGTAAATATATAAAAAAATATAATTTTAATAAAAACTAAACCCATATATTTTTGCAATATATAAAATTTGTTGGAATAATTTTATGTCTACAGTAAATCAATTAGTAAGAAAACCAAGAAAGAAAAAAATATTAAAAAATAATGTTCCAGCTTTAAGTAAATCACCACAAAAACGAGGGGTATGTACTCGAGTTTATACAACAACTCCTAAAAAACCCAATTCTGCTCTTAGAAAAGTATGTCGAGTACGTCTAACAAATGGTTTTGAAGTAACAGCATATATTGGAGGAGAGGGTCATAATCTACAAGAGCATTCTGTAATTTTAATAAGAGGGGGCCGCGTGAAAGATTTACCAGGTGTTAGATATCATGTAGTGCGAGGTTCTTTAGATTGTGCAGGAGTAAAAGATAGAAAAAAATCTCGTTCTAAGTATGGAGTAAAGAAAGTTAAATCTTAAATATTATTAACAATGTATATAAATATAGTTGTAAAAAGATAATTCTATAGGGAAGTAATATGTCTAGACGTCGAGCAATTGGATCAAGAAAAATCGTTCCTGATCCAAAGTTTGTATCAGAATTGTTGTCTAAGTTTATAAATATATTAATGATAGACGGAAAAAAAACTGTAGCTGAAGATATCGTGTATTCAGCTTTAGATTCTTTATCAAAAAAATTAAACAAACCAGCATTAGAAGTATTTGAATCTGCTTTAGAAAATGTTCGTCCTACAGTAGAAGTAAAATCTAGAAGAGTAGGAGGTTCAACATATCAAGTTCCAGTAGAAGTACGACTAGTTCGAAGAAATACATTAGCAATGCGATGGATTATTGATGCTGCAAGAAAAAGAAATGATAATTCTATGTCTTTGCGGTTGTATTATGAATTACAAGATGCATCAGAAAATAAAGGATTAGCTGTAAAAAAGAGAGAAGAAATCCATAAAATGGCCGAAGCTAATAAAGCATTTGCGCATTATCGATGGTGATTTTAGTTATTAAAAAATTAATTTTATCAATTTAATATATGAAAAATAAAAAAGTTATTTACTATAAATCGATAAAAAAATAGAGAAAAATATGGTTCGTTCAACGCCTATTATGCAATATAGAAATATTGGTATTAGCGCTCATATTGATGCTGGAAAAACCACTACTACAGAGCGTATTTTGTTTTATACTGGAATTAATCATAAAATTGGGGAAGTGCACGATGGTGCAGCTACAATGGATTGGATGGAACAGGAACAGGAACGAGGTATTACGATTACTTCTGCTGCGACGACTACTTTTTGGTCTGGGATGGCAAAGCAATATCTTCCTCATAGGATAAATATTATTGATACTCCAGGTCATGTCGATTTTACAATAGAGGTAGAACGATCATTACGAGTTTTAGATGGTGTAGTAATGGTATATTGTGCAGTGGGAGGAGTACAACCGCAATCTGAAACAGTGTGGAGACAGGCACAAAAATATCATATTCCAAGAATTGCTTTTATTAATAAAATGGATCGAATGGGAGCTGATTTTTTTAAAGTAGTTAGTCAAATTGAACAGTGTTTAAATGTATCAGCAATACCAATACAGATTCCAATAGGTAAAGAAGAAAGTTTTCAAGGTATTGTTGATTTAATTAAAATGAAAGCAATACGATGGAATGATGATCAAGGTTTAACATTTAGTTATGAAATTATTCCTGATGATTTAAAAGATACCGCTCAATTATGGAGAAATAAAATTTTAGAATGTATTGCTGATTCTGATGAAAATTTGATGGAAAAATATTTATTAGAGGAATTTATTTCTCATGAAGAAATAATAACTTCATTAAGAAAAAAAGTATTAAATAACGAGATACTTTTAGTTACATGCGGATCAGCTTTTAAAAATAAAGGAGTTCAAGCTTTATTAGATGCAATTATTGAATATTTACCAGCTCCTAATGATGTTCCTCCTATATATGGAGCGCAAGAAAATAATCAGATTAAAAAAAAACAAATACGAACTGCAAATGATTCTGAACCTTTTTCAGCTTTAGCGTTTAAAATTGCTAATGATCCATTTGTTGGTAATTTAACTTTTTTTAGGGTTTATTCTGGTATTGTTCGCTCAGGAGATATAATATTAAATTCAGTAAAATTACAAAAAGAACGGCTAGGTCGAATTGTACAAATGCATGCAAATAAACGTGAAGAAGTAAAAGAAGTAAGAGCAGGAGATATTGCTGCAGCTATTGGATTAAAAGATGTAACTACAGGGGATACATTATGTGATTTACAAAATCCTATTATTTTAGAAAAAATGGAATTTCCAGACCCTGTTATAGCAATTTCTGTAGAGCCTAAAACAAAATCTGATCAGGAAAAAATGGGAGTCTCATTAGCTCGATTAGCCAAAGAAGATCCTTCATTTAAGGTACATATAGATCAAGAGTCAAATCAAACAATTATTTCTGGAATGGGTGAATTACATTTAGAAATTATTGTTGATCGGATGAAAAGAGAATTCAACATAGATGCTAATATTGGAACTCCTCAAGTTGCATATCGTGAAACTATTAGAAAGAGAATCAATGATATTGAAGGAAAATATATCAAGCAATCTGGTGGTCGTGGTCAGTATGGACATGTTGTTATTGATTTATTTCCGTTAAATAACGAAGATAATCAATCTTATACTTTTGTTAATGAAATAAAAGGGGGTGTGATTCCAGGAGAATATATTTCTGCAATTGACAAAGGTATTCAAGAACAATTAAAGTCAGGACCTTTAGCTGGTTATCCTGTTGTAAATATAGGTGTAAGATTACATTTTGGATCTTATCACGATGTAGATTCTTCTGAAATTGCATTTAAATTAGCAGCTTCATCTGCGTTTAAATCTGCATTTAAGCAAGCTAATCCGGTTTTACTTGAACCGATTATGCAAGTAGAGGTAGAAACTCCTGAAGAATATATGGGAGAAGTTATTGGTGATTTAAGTCGACGTAGAGGTATTATTGAAGGAATGCAAGAATCTATTAACATTCGACTTATTAAAGCTAAAGTTCCTTTATCTGAAATGTTTGGGTATTCTACTGATTTACGATCTCAAACACAAGGGAGGGCTTCTTATTCTATGGAATTTTTAAAATATCAAGACGCTCCAGAAAATATATCTGCATCAATTATAGAAAAATAAAATAAATAGCATTAATTTTAATTACATATATAAATAGTATTAAGTGATTTTAAAGTAATAAATAAAGGAGTATTATTGTGTCAAAAGAAATTTTTAAACGATCTAAACCGCATATTAATGTTGGTACAATTGGGCATGTTGACCATGGCAAGACTACTTTAACAGCGGCAATTACTACTGTTTTATCAAAAAAATATGGTGGATCTGCTCGTGCCTTTGATCAAATAGATAACGCACCTGAAGAAAAAGCTCGTGGGATTACTATTAATACATCTCATGTCGAATATGATACAGATAAACGTCATTATGCTCATGTTGATTGTCCAGGACATGCTGATTATATAAAAAATATGATTACCGGAGCGGCTCAAATGGATGGTGCTATTTTAGTTGTTGCTGCTACAGATGGACCAATGCCTCAAACACGTGAACATATATTATTAGGTAGACAAGTAGGCGTTCCATATATTGTTGTTTTTTTAAATAAATGCGATATGGTTGATGATGAAGAATTATTAGAATTAGTTGAAATGGAAGTAAGAGATTTATTAACACAATATGATTTTCCTGGTGAAGATACCCCGATTGTTCGAGGTTCTGCGTTAAAAGCTTTAGAAGGTGATCCTCATTGGGAAGAAAAAATTATTGATTTAGCAAATTTTTTGGATGCTTATATTCCCGAACCTAAAAGAGCTATTAATCGTCCATTTCTATTACCAATAGAAGATGTATTTTCTATTTCTGGAAGAGGAACGGTAGTTACTGGTCGTGTTGAAAGAGGTATTATAAAAGTAGGTGAAGAAGTAGAGATTGTTGGTATTAAACCTACAGTAAAAACAACTTGTACTGGAGTTGAAATGTTTAGGAAATTATTAGACGAAGGTAGAGCTGGAGAAAATGTAGGTGTATTATTACGTGGAACTAAACGAGACGAAATAGAAAGAGGTCAGGTTTTATCAAAACCAGGAAGTATTCATCCGCATACTAAGTTTGAATCTAAAGTATATGTTTTGTCGAAAGAAGAAGGAGGACGTCATACTCCGTTTTTTAAAGGTTATCGCCCTCAATTTTATTTTCGAACTACTGATGTTACCGGTTCTATTGAATTTCCAGAAACTGTTGAAATGGTAATGCCTGGAGATAATATTGAAATGGTTGTTACTTTAATTAATCCTATTGCCATGGAGGAAGGATTACGGTTTGCAATAAGAGAGGGTGGTAGGACTGTTGGTGCGGGAGTTGTTTCTAAAATTATTGATTAAAAAATATTTCATGTTTATTTTTAATAAAAACTATAATAAAATAAATTTTTATTAACTATTAATATCAAGGAAAGGGTACAATAATTCTCTTTTCTTGATTTTATATAAATGTTGTTATGTATTAAAAATAAGGTAAAGTAAAAAATGTATTATTAAATTTTATTATTATGAATAACAATGCTCTTAATTTAAGAGTTTTATAATAAATTATTTTACAAAATATTTGTATATTATTATACATTTTTTTGTAATTTTTATTTGTATAAATAATTTGGAGTACTTAGTTTATGCAAAATCAAAGAATACGTATACGACTTAAAGCTTTTGATCATAGATTAATAGATTTATCTACTACTGAAATAGTAGAAACGGCTAAGAGAACAGGCGCTCAAGTAAGAGGGCCGATACCTCTTCCTACTCGTAAAGAACGTTTTACTATTTTAATTTCTCCTCATGTGAACAAAGATGCTCGTGATCAATATGAAATTCGTACACATAAAAGATTAATTGATATAGTAGAACCTACTGAAAAAACTGTTGACGCATTGATGAGGTTGGATTTAGCTGCAGGAGTAGATGTGCAAATTAGTTTAGGATAATTTTTTCTATGTTAGTAATAATAAAGGTTAAATATTATGATAGGTTTAGTTGGAAAAAAAGTAGGTATGACTCGTATTTTCAATGAAGAAGGCATATCTATTCCAGTAAGTGTAATTAAAATTAATGATCATTATGTTACACAAATTAAGCACGATATTACAAACAATAGATATGCGATTCAAATAACAACTGGCGTAAAAAAAATACATAAAGTTAATAAACCGGATTTTGGTCATTTTAAGAAAGCTGGAGTTCATCCAGGGATTGGTTTATGGGAATTTCGTATAATCAATGTTCAAGATTATAATGTAGGAAAAAAAATAAAAATTAATGTTTTTAATAATGTTAAAAAAGTAGATATTACAGGTATTGCTAAAGGTAAAGGATTTGCAGGAACAGTAAAAAGATGGAATTTTAGAACACAAGATGCTACACACGGTAATTCTCTATCTCATCGAGCTCCTGGTTCTATTGGTCAAAATCAAACACCTGGTAGAGTTTTTAAAGGAAAAAAAATGGCTGGTCATTTAGGTAACCATCGAGTGACTATACAAAATATTAAAATTATACATATAGATGTGGATGAAAAAATACTTTTAGTTAAAGGTGGAGTGCCTGGATCGATTAATAGTAATCTCGTTATTAAACCAGCCATCAAGTTGTGATAGGAGTAATTTAAATATGATAGAGTTATTTTTAAAGGATACAAATGATAAAATAACAGTATCTGATACTGTCTTTCGGCGTAATTTTAATGAATCTTTAGTTCATCAAGTGGTTGTTGCATATTCTAATGGATCTAGAACAGGTAGTCGATCAAATAAAAGTAGAGCTGAAGTTTCTGGATCGGGTAAAAAACCTTGGAGACAAAAAGGAACAGGAAGGGCAAGAGCAGGGTCAATTAGAAGTCCTATTTGGCGTTCAGGAGGTGTAACTTTTGCAGCAAAACCTAAGAATTATACTTGTAAAGTTAATAAAAAAATGTATCAAGAATCTATGAAAAGTATTTTTTCTGAATTAATTCGCCAAAAAAGGTTATTAATTTTTAATAATTTTTCATTAGATAAACCAAAAACAAAATTATTAGTTAAAAAATTAAAAGATATGCAACTTCAGGAAGTATTAATTATTACAGATAAGATTGATAATAATTTAAATTTAGCATCTAGAAATTTATATAAATGTGATGTCAAAGAAGTTTTCCGAATAAATCCAGTGAGTTTGATAGCTTTTAATACTGTTATTATGACAGTTAATGCTATTAAAAAAATAGAGGAAACTTTATTATGATTCCAGAATCAAGAATACTAAAAATTTTATGTTCTCCAAAAATTTCAGAAAAATCCTCTATATTTTTAGAAAAAACAAACACAGTTATACTGAAAGTGTTGCGAGATGCTAACAAACTAGAAGTTAAAGAAGCTGTAGAAAAAATATTATTAGTACAGGTAAAAAAGGTTAACACGCTGATAGTAAAAGGTAAAAATAAGAAACATAAAGGTAAAAATTATACGCTTAAAAAATGGAAAAAAGCGTTTATTACTCTTCATCCAGGTCAAAAATTAGATTTTATAAGTGATAAATAGCCAGTAGTAAAAGGATAAATATATCATGTCGATTATTAAATGCAAACCAACATCTCCGGGTAGGAGACATTTAGTTAAAATTTATAATAAAGATTTATATAAAGGAAATCCAATTAAAGCTCTAACATTAAAAAAAAAACGAACTGGAGGGAGAAACAATAGAGGTAGAATTACTACACGTCATATTGGTCAAGGCCACAAACAAGCATATCGTATAATTGATTTTAAAAGAAATAAAGATAATATTCCTGCTAAAATATATCGGGTAGAATATGATCCTAACCGCTCTGCAAATATCGCTTTAATTGTATATAAAGATGGGTTAAAAAATTATATTTTAGCTCCAAAAAATATAAAAGTAGGAGATACAGTTATATCAGGAGAAAATTCTGAGATAAAAATTGGTAATACGTTACCAATGAAAAAAATTCCTATCGGATCAGTTATTCACAACATAGAAATGAAACCAGGTAAGGGTGGGCAATTAGCTCGTTCTGCTGGAAGCTATGCGCAATTAATAGCAAGAGAACATAAATATGTTTCTTTAAGATTGCGTTCAGGAGAAATGAGAAGAATTTTAGCTTCATGCCGAGCAACTATAGGTGAAGTAGGTAATACAGAACATATGTTACAAGTATATGGTAAAGCTGGATCTTCCCGATGGAGAGGAATAAGACCAACAGTACGAGGTACTGCTATGAATCCTGTCGATCATCCACATGGTGGTGGAGAAGGAAGAAATTTTGGTAAACACCCTGTAACTCCTTGGGGCGTTCAAACAAAAGGTAAAAAAACTAGAAACAATAAAAGAACTAATCAGTTTATTATTCGTAGACGTAAAAAATAATTTTAAATAGGAGTATATTACATGGCTCGTTCTCTTAAAAAAGGACCTTTTATTGATCATAAATTGTTTAAAAAAATAGAAAAATCTATTCAAAAAAAAGATAAGAAACCAATTCGTACTTGGTCTCGAAGATCTACTATATTTCCTAATATGATTGGATTAACAATTTCGGTACATAATGGTCGTCAACATATTCCTGTTTTTATTACTGAAGAAATGGTTGGTCATAAATTAGGGGAATTTTCTTTAACAAGAACATATAGAGGTCATACTGCGGATAAAAAAATAAAAAAACGCTAAATTGATTGTTTTATAAATATTTAAATAGAATGTAAAGAAGGTATTAATATGAAAGTATTATCGCGATGCAAACAAATTCGTTCTTCAGCACAGAAAGTTCGGTTAGTTTGTGATTTAATCAGAGGTAAAACAGTTGTTGTAGCATTAAATATTTTGAATTTTACTAAAAAAAAAGCATCATTAATAGTTAAAAAAGTACTTAATTCTGCAATTGCAAATGCAGACCATAATTATGGAATGGATGTAGATAATTTATTTATTTCTGCAATTTTTGTTGATGAAGGTCCTTCTATAAAAAGAATGATGCCTCGAGCTAAAGGAAAGGCTGACCGTATTTTAAAAAGAACAAGTCATGTTACATTAATATTATCTAATTTAACCAAAGCAAATACTAAAAAATAGAAGGTATATGTATAATGGGTCAAAAAGTACATCCTAATGGAATGCGATTAGGTATAATAAAAGCATGGAATTCAATTTGGTTTTCTAATAGCCAAGATTTTGCAAATAATTTGCATAGTGATTATCAAGTACGTCAATTTTTAAAAAAAAAATTGATAAAAGCTTCTATATCTAAAATTCATATAGAACGTCCATCTAAAAGTATTAAAGTTACAATTTATACAGCGAGGCCTGGTATTGTAATTGGAAAAAAAGGCGAAGACGTTGAAAAATTACGATTAAAAATAAGTCAAATAACTAACTTACCTACTCAAGTTAATATTTTTGAAATAAAAAAGCCAGAATTAGATGCACAATTAGTGGCAGATAATATTACATCACAGTTAGAAAGACGTGTAATGTTTCGTAGAGCAATGAAAAGAGCGGTTCAAAGCGCAATGAGGCAGGGAGCACAAGGCATTAAAGTTGAAGTAAGTGGGCGATTAGGGGGAGCTGAAATTGCTCGTAGAGAATGGTATAAAGAAGGAAGAATACCTTTACACACGCTACGAGCAGATATAGAGTATAGTTCTTCTGAAGCTAAGACTACGTATGGAATTTTAGGTGTTAAAGTCTGGATTTTTAAAGGTGAAATATTAGGAGGTATGCAAGAGATTTATAATCTTGATAAAAATAAACCTTCTTCAAAAAGTAAATATACTAAAAAAAAATACAAGTAAAAAAGGAATAACATAGTTATGTTGCAGCCAAAACGTACTAAATTTAGAAAAATGCATAAAGGGAGAAATAGAGGCATAATTACTAATAGTTCTGTAGTTTTTGGTTCTTTTGGTTTAAAAGCCGTTACGCGAGGTCGTTTAACAGCTCGTCAAATTGAGTCTGCTCGAAGAACAATTACAAGATATATCAAACGTCAAGGAAAAATTTGGATTAGAATTTTTCCTGATAAACCTATTACTCAAAAACCTTTAGAGGTGCGTATGGGTAAAGGAAAAGGGAATGTAGAATATTGGGTTGCGTTAATACAACCAGGGAAAGTATTATATGAAATTGATGGAATATCTGAACTTCTTGCAAGAGAAGCTTTTAAACTAGCTTCTGCTAAATTGCCTATAAAAACTATTTTTGTGCATAAAGAGATGTATTAAAATGAATATCGTCCAATCAAACAAAAAAAATATTATTGAATTAAATACAAAGTTATCCAGTTATTTACGAGAACAATTTAATTTAAAATTGCAACATTCGTCTGGAAAATTAAAAAAAACTCATTTATTAAAAATAGTCAGAAAAAATATTGCTCGAGTATACACGGTTATTGCAGAATATAGGAAACAACATCATAATGAATAAAATAAAAACATTAAAAGGAATAGTATCCAGTAATAAAATGCAAAAATCAGCGGTAGTATTTGTTGAAAGGATTATAAAACATCCAATATACAAAAAATTTATAAAAAAAACAACTAAATTGCACATTCATGATGAATATAATCAATGTGATAATGGTGATTTAATTGAAATAAAAGAATGTCGTCCAATTTCGAAAACAAAATCGTGGAAATTAGTAAGAATTATTAAAAAAAATAATATTTAGATATTATATTAAGGATATTGTTTCCTTAATTGTTGAATATATTTTTCTTAATCTAAATATATAAATACATTGATTATTAGGAATCAACTTATGATTCAAGAACAAACTTTGTTAAGCGTTGCTGATAATTCAGGGGCTAAAATTGCAATGTGTATTAAAGTATTAGGTGGCTCACGTCGTAGATATGCAAAGATTGGAGATGTTATTAAAGTAGCAATTAAAGAAGCTATACCGAGAGGTAAAGTAAAAAAAGGAGAAGTATTAAAAGCAGTAATTGTTCGAACAAAAAAAGGTATTAGACGATCAGATGGTTCTGTTATTCGTTTTGATAGTAATTCTTGCGTTTTATTGAATAATTCTACAGAACAACCGGTTGGTACTCGTATTTTTGGTCCTATTACCAGAGAATTAAGAAATGAAAAATTCATGAAAATTATTTCGTTAGCACCAGAAGTGCTTTAGGAGAAAAAATGGCTTCTAAAATACGTAAAAATGATAAAGTAGTAGTATTAACTGGGAAAGATAAAGGTAAGATAGGAAAAGTTTTATCTGTATTAAATAATAATAAAGTAGTTATTGAAGGTATTAATATTGTTTATAAACATAAAAAATCTGTACCTGAAAAAAATCAAACTGGAGGAATAATACAAATAGAATCACCTATAGATATTTCTAATATTGCATTATTCAATGATACAATTAATAAAGCAGATCGGGTTGGTTTTAAATTCATTAATGGTAAAAAAGTTCGGTTTTTTAAATCCAATAATGCAATTATTAAATAATTAGGAAATTATATGAAATGGACAATATACATAAATATTATAACGAAATCATTGTATCTAAACTAATTAAAGATTTTAAATATACTTCTATTATGCAAGTTCCTAAAATTAGTAAAATTACTTTAAATATGGGGATTGGTAACGCATTTTCTGAAAAAAAAATTTTAGAATATGCAATTTCTGATCTGCAATTAATATCGGGACAAAAACCTATCATTACTCGTGCGAAAAAATCTATTGCTGCTTTTAAAATTAGAAAAGGTTATCCGTTAGGATGTAAAGTAACTTTAAGAGGGCAAAGAAAGTGGGATTTTTTTAAAAAATTGATTTTTATTGCTATTCCACGTATTCGTGATTTTAGAGGTTTTTCTAACAAATCTTTTGATGGAAGAGGGAATTATAATATTGGAATTAAAGAACAAATTATTTTTCCAGAAATTAATTATGATAAAATTGATCGTATTCGCGGTTTAAATATTACAATAACTACTACAGCGCTTTCTAATGCTGAAGCATATGCGTTGTTAAAGTTTTTTAATTTTCCTTTTAAAAGATTATAAATAGGAAAGGTATATGGCCAAACAATCCATGATAGCTAGAGAAGTAAAAAGAAAAAAATTAGCTCGAAAATTTTTAAAAAAAAGGATAGTATTGAAATCTATTATTATTAGTCAACATTCTTCCGAAGAAGAACGATGGAATGCTATGTTGAAATTACAGAAGTTTCCACGTGATTCTTCTCCTTCAAGACAAAGAAATCGTTGTATACAAACAGGGCGACCTCATGCTTTTTTAAGAAAATTTGGTTTAAGCAGAATTAAGCTTAGAGAAGCTGCTATGAGAGGAGAAGTTCCTGGTTTAAAAAAATCCAGTTGGTAATATGTTTATAATGATGTAAAGGAAAGAAAATAATGAGTATGCAAGATCCAATCTCTGATATGTTAACAAGAATTAGAAATGCACAGAATGCAAATAAAATTGCAGTATCTATGCCTTGTTCAAAATTAAAATTATCTATATCTGAAGTACTAAAAGAAGAAGGATATATTAATAATTTTGAAATCCAGAATGGTAATATAAAATTATTAAAAATATTTTTAAAATATTTTAATGGTAAACCTGTAGTTGATTTAATTAAAAGAGTAAGCAAGCCGGGTTTAAGAATTTATGAAAAAAAAAATAATATTCCTAAAATTATGGAAGGATTAGGTATTGTTATAATATCTACTTCTAAAGGTATAATGACGGACCGTAAAGCAAGAAAAATGGGAATTGGGGGCGAGATTATTTGTTATGTTTCGTAGTATTTGGAGAAAAAAATGTCACGTATTGCTAAACTTCCTATTAAAGTCCCTTTAAATGTTGACGTAGTCTTAAATAAACAGCGTATTACTATTATTGGGAATAAGGGAACATTAAACTATGATATACATAAATCTGTAAAGGTTATTTTTGATTCTAATAGATATTTAAAATTTTGTATCCAAAAAAATGCTGATAATATTGCTTGGTCTCAAGCTGGTACAACTCGTTCTTTACTTTTTTCTATGATAGAAGGAGTAACTAATGGATATCAAAAAAAATTAATATTATTTGGAGTAGGATATAAAGCGATATTATTAAATCGTGAGATTCATTTATCTTTAGGTTATTCTCATATAATAAAATATTTAGTTCCTAATGATATTATAATTGAAATACCTATTCAAACAGAAATTATAGTAAAAGGTATTGATAAATGTTTAATTGGTCAAGTAGCTGCTAATTTAAGAAAATTTAGAATACCTGAGTTATATAAAGGTAAAGGTATTCGGTACGAAAATGAAATTATTCGAATTAAAGAGGCAAAAAAGAAGTAAAATGAGGATAATTAAAAATAAGAAATATGCTATGCGTATTCGGCGAGCTTCTAAGTCTAGAAATAAATTTAAGCAATTAAAAATTTTAAGACTTGTAGTGCATCGTACATCTAGACATATTTATGCGCAAATTATTTCATCAAATTCTGATATGGTAATAGTTACCGCTTCTACTTTAGAAAAAAGAATTGCGATTAGTTTAAAATATACAGGCAATAAAATAGCTGCCGCATATATTGGTAATATATTAGCTAAAAGAGCTATTGCAAAAGGAATTAAAAAAATTGCATTTGATAGATCTGGATTTAAATACCATGGTAGGATAAAATCTTTAGCAGATTCAGCGCGTAATGCTGGATTATTATTTTAAAATTTAAGGGTAGTAAAAAACTAATGGCTAATTTTGATAAATCATTAACAAATACTAATGAATTACAAGAAAAACTTATTACAGTTAATCGTGTTTCTAAAACAGTAAAAGGAGGGAGGGTATTTTCTTTTACTGCTCTAACTGTTGTAGGAAATGGAAAAGGTAAAGTTGGTTATGGTTATGGTAAAGCTAGAGAAGTACCAGCTGCTATACAAAAAGCTATGGAAAAAGCTCGCAAAAATATGATCCAAGTGCCTTTAAAAAATAAAACATTATTTCATACTATTAAAAGTTCTTACATTAGTTCGAGTATTTTTATGAAGCCGGCATCAGAAGGAACTGGAATTATTGCAGGGGGTGCAATGCGATCTGTTCTAGAAGTAGCAGGTATCCATAATGTTCTAACAAAAACTTATGGATCGACTAATCCTATTAATGTAGTGAGAGCAACTATATATGGTTTAGAAAAGATGAAGTCTCCTCAAATGATTGCTTCTAAAAGAAATAAAAAAATTTTTGAAATATTGGAATAAAAAATGAAATTATTAAAGATAATACAAAAAAAAAGTGCTATTGGAAGAGTTATTAAACATAGAAGAACATTACATGGATTAGGTTTACGTTATATAGGTCATCATGTAATACGAGAAAAAAATCAATCTATTATAGGAATGATTAACAAAATTTCTTACATGGTAAAAGTAGAGGAGATCATCTAATTAATATGCATTTAAATACTATTTCACCTAAACTAGGTTCAAAAAAAAAGCGTAAAAGAATAGGAAGAGGTATTGGTAGCGGTTGGGGAAAAACATCCGGTAGAGGTCATAAAGGACAAAAATCTAGATCGGGAAGCGTAATTAAAAGAGGGTTTGAAGGAGGTCAAATGCCTTTATATCGACGATTACCAAAGTTTGGATTTACCTCTATGAAAAAAAAATATGTTGCAGAAGTACGATTATCTGATTTAAATAAATTATCTACAGGAATAATTAATTTAGATACTTTAAAAAAAAATAATTTAATAAAAAAAAATGTAATTTCAGCAAAAATTATTCGTTTTGGAACAATTAATATTCCTATAACGGTAGAAAATATTAAAGTAACAAAAGGTGCTTTTACTGATATAACAGAAGCGGGTGGTACTATTAAGTAAGGAAATAATTATTAAATTATGAATAAGTATTCGCGTTTACATTGTAATAGTAATAAAAAAAATTTTAATCAATTAATACATAGAATTTTTTTTGTGATTTGTGCTTTATTAGTTTTTAGAATTGGTTCATTTATTCCTATACCAGGAATTGATACTACACTTTTGTCTGATTTATTAGGAAAACAAAAAGGCGCTATAATAGAAGTATTTAATATGTTTTCTGGTGGAGCATTAAGCAGAGCTTCTATCTTTGCTTTAGGGGTTATGCCATATATTTCTGCTTCTATTATAGTGCAATTATTGACATTAATAAATAATTATTTTGCGGAAATGAAAAAATCAGGATTAATAGGTAAAAATAAAATTAATCGATATATTCGATATATTACTTTAGCACTAGCATTATTACAATCTATTGGTTTATCAATTGGATTACCTAATATTCCAGAGATTAGAGTGTTAATTATGAATTTAGATATTTATTTTTATTGTACTGCTGTATTAAGTTTAACAGCAGGAACTATGTTTTTAATGTGGTTAGGAGAATTAATAACTGATAGAGGTATAGGAAATGGTATTTCTTTAATTATTTTTACAGGTATTATTTCTAGTTTTCCGACATCTTTAGAAAATACTCTTAATAAATTAAGACTTGGTGAATTGCATGGTTTATCTCTGTTATTTATTTTTTTGCTAATTTTTTTTGTTATTTATTTTGTTGTTTTTATAGAAAAAAGTCAGCGTAATATTACAATACAATATATTAGAAGACAGCAGGGTCGTCATATCTATACACCACAAGAAACATTTTTACCTTTAAAAATTAATATTTCAGGAGTTATGCCTGCTATTTTTGCTTCTAGTTTTGTTATTTTTCCTTCTACTTTAATAGTATGGTTAAGTAAAATTCAGCATTGGAATTGGTTAACTATAATTACTAAATATTTTTCTCCTAATCATGGTTTGTATATGTTTGTATATGCTATGGCAATAATATTCTTTTGTTTTTTTTATACAGATATTATTTTTAATCCTCGTGAGACTGCAGAGAATTTAAAAAAAACAGGTTCTTTTATTCCTGGTATTCGTCCAGGAGAAAAAACTGCTAGTTACATTAATAAAATTGCTAAAAGATTAACTGTAATTGGTTCAGCTTATATTACTTTTATTTGTTTATTACCTGAAATATTAAGAGCTGTATTTGATGTACCATTTTATTTTGGCGGAACATCCTTATTAATAGTTGTAGTTGTAATAATAGAATTTATTGCCCAAATTCAATCTTTAATTTTATCGACACAGTATTCTTCGATTATGAAAAAATCTCATTTAAATTTTAACTAATTGTAATAAAAATGGTGTGTATAATGAAAGTAAAAGCTTCCATTAAAAAATTATGCAGGAATTGTAAAATTGTTAAACGAAAAAATGTTGTAAGAGTAATTTGCACTCATGAACCTAAGCATAAACAGAAGCAAGGATAAATTTTAGTATTTAAAACAAATAAATTTTTTTTATTTCTTTATTAATTATTAATGAAATATATGTCTTTATAGGAAAATATTATGGCTCGTATTGCAGGAATTAACATTTCTGATAACAAGCATGCTAACATCGCGCTTTCTGCTGTGTATGGTATCGGGAAATCTAGATCCAAACAAATTTGTTTAGAATCAGGGATTTCTGAAAATATTAAAATTAAAGAATTAACAGAAGTACAGTTAGAAAAATTGCGTAATATTATTAGTAAAATAGTAGTAGAGGGGGATTTAAGAAGACAAAAAACATTAAGTATAAAACGATTAATGGATTTAGGTTGTTATAGAGGTGTAAGACATAGAAAAAATCTACCAGTACGAGGACAAAGAACAAAAACTAATGCTCGCACTTGTAAAGGTCCAAGAAAAGTCATGAAAAAGTAATTTTAACAAAATAAAACATAAAAGGTTAATATAATTTTATGATAAAACCATTAATTCGTACTAAAAAACGTATCAAAAAACAAATTTTAGATGGTATAGTTCATATACATGCTTCTTTTAATAATACTATTGTTACAATTACTGATCGGCAGGGGAATGTATTAGGTTGGGCTACTTCTGGAGGTTCAGGATTTCGAGGTTCTAGAAAATCTACTCCGTTTGCAGCTCAAGTTGCTGCTGAACGATGTGCTATGAATGTGAAAGATTATGGTATCAAAAATTTAGAAGTAATGGTAAAAGGTCCAGGTCCGGGAAGAGAATCTACTATTAGAGCTTTAAACACTGCTGGGTTTCGCATTACTAGTATTACAGATGTCACGCCTATACCTCATAACGGATGTAGACCATCAAAAAAAAGAAGAGTATAAAAATATATTTTATAACAATTAATTCTATTAGAGAATCTATAACATGGCGAAATATTTAGGCCCTAAGTTAAAGCTTTGCCGTAGAGAAGGAACAGATTTATTTTTAAAATCAGGATTCAGGTCCATCGATACAAAATGTAAATTTGAAAAATTACCAGGACAACATGGTTCACGAAAAGTTCGTTTATCTGACTATGGAATACAATTACGTGAAAAGCAAAAAGTACGTAGGTTATATGGAATATTAGAAAGACAATTTCATAATTATTATAAAAAAGCTGCTCGAATAAAAGGAAATACTGGAGAAAATTTATTATTATTACTTGAATGTCGTTTAGATAACATTGTATATAGAATGGGGTTTGGTAGTACACGATTAGAAGCTCGTCAGTTAATTAGTCATAAATCTATTTTAGTAAATGAAAAAATTGTAAATATAGCGTCATATAAAGTTAATATACAAGATTATATAAATGTAGTTGATAATTGCAAGCATCAGCATCGTATTAAAGCTGCTTTAGAGTTATCAGAGCAAAGAGAAAAAGTTGAATGGTTAAATGTAGATAAAGTTAAAATGCAAGGAACTTTAAAAAGAGTGCCTGAACGTTCCGATTTTTCTTCAGAAATAAATGAACATTTAATCGTCGAGTTGTACTCCAAATAAAACGTTTTTTAGAGAGATATTAATGAGTAATTTTTTTTTCAATCTTTTAAAACCGAGGTTGGTAGATATTAATCAAATTACACCTTTTCATGCTAAAGTTACATTAGAGCCTTTAGAAAGAGGTTTTGGATATACTCTAGGTAATGCATTGAGGCGTATTTTGTTATCTTCAATTCCAGGATGCGCGGTTACTGAAGTAGAAATTGAAGGAGTGTTGCACGAATATAGTTCTAAAGAAGGTGTGAGAGAAGATATTATTGAAATATTATTAAACTTAAAAAGTTTATCCATAAAAATGCATGATAAAAACGAATCTATAGTAACTTTGTGTAAATCTGGTATTGGTATAGTTACTGCTGCAGATATTGTACATAATCCAGATGTTGAAATTATACAACCGGAACATGTTATTTGCAACTTAACATGTCATACTGCTAAAATAGATATGCGAATTAAAATAGAGAGAGGAAGGGGGTATGTTGCAGCTTCTTCGCGAACTCAAAAATTAGAATTTTCTAATAGATCAGTTGGAAGGTTATTATTAGATGCATGTTATAGCCCTATAAATCGTATATCATATCAAGTTGAAGCTGCAAGAGTAGAACAACGAACAGATTTAGATAAGTTAATTTTAGAAATGGAAACAAATGGAACGATTGATCCAGAAGAAGCTATTAGAATGGCTGCAACAATTTTATCAGAGCAATTAGAATCATTTGTTGATTTGCGTAATGTGCATATTCCTGAAATAAAAGAGGAAAAACCTGAATTTGAGCCAATTTTATTAAGACCTGTGGATGATTTAGAATTAACTGTGCGTTCAGCGAATTGTTTAAAAGCTGAAACTATTCAATATATTGGTGATTTAGTTCAAAAAACAGAAGTAGAATTATTAAAAACTCCTAATTTAGGGAAAAAATCTTTAACTGAAATTAAAGATGTATTAGCTTCTAGAAATTTATCATTAGGAATGAGGTTAGATAATTGGCCTCCAAATTATCAAAAAGATAATGAAAAATAAAAAAGTATATAAATAAGAGTTTTATTTTTTAATAAATAAGGAATTGCATATATGCGTCATCGAAAGTCCGGGCGTAAATTTAATAAAAAAAGCGATCATGTCAAGTTAATGTTTCGGAATATGGTTTGTTCTTTAGTTCGATATGAGATGATTAAAACAACTGTATCTAAAGCAAAAGAATTGCGTGGTATTATCGAGCCACTTATTACACGATCTAAACAAGATACGGTATCAAATAGACGTATTGTTTTTTCTAAAATACGTAATAAAGATATAGTTTATAAATTGTTTAAAGAGATTGGTCCTTTTTTCTTGCAACGTTTAGGTGGTTATACGCGTATTTTAAAATGTGGGTTTAGAAAAGGAGATAATGCTATGCTAGCATACATTCAATTAGTTGACAGATGTAATGAAAATAAGCATATTACAAAAAAAAATTAAATATTTTATTTGTATAAATTTAATTAATTTTTTAATAGTTATTTTAATATTAAATATATTTTTTAAATAAAATTATTTTTTTTAAAACTATAAAAATGATAGATTATGAAATAATAATATTTCACAATCTTTCATTTTTATAGTTTATAAAAAGTTTAATAATATATTATATTTAACAATTAATGCAGAATCTCTCCTTCTACAAAAAAATGTTTATTTGCATTTAAAAAATCTAAAATTGTAATAGTTTTTTTTCCAGAAAATTGAATTAATTGTATATTTAAAATATTTTTTATGGTTTGGACTTTAATTCCATTTTTTGTGATTTCAATTATTTCTCCTATTTTAGGTTTTTTATTTGATAAATTTAGTTCAACTTTTGCTAATCGTATTTTAATAATACGGTTTTTATATATAAAAAAAGGAATTGGCCAATTATAAAAAGCGCGTATCATGCGTTCAATGTATTGAGCTTCATAAGACCAATTAATTTTTCCGTTTTGTTTCAAAATTTTTTGAGAATACGTGATTTTTTTTGGATTTTGTTCAGTAATGTATACTTTGTTTTGAATTATTTTTTTTATAGTTTGAAGTAAACATTGTGCTCCTAATAGCGATAATTTTTTGTATAATGTATCATAATTATCTTTTTGTTCAATAGGGCATGATAATGTATTAATGATTGGTCCTGCATCAACTTTTTTTTTCATGTATATTGTTGTTACTCCTGTTGTTTCATCTCCTGCTAAAATAGCAGATTGAATTGGAGATGGACCTCTCCACCTAGGTAATATTGAAGCATGAACATTTATACATCCTAAATGAAACATATTTAAAAAAGAGTCTGGAAATATTACTCCATATGAAACGACTACCATGATGTTAGCTTTTAATGTTTCTATAGTTTTTAATTGTTCAGGATCATTAAAATGATTTAATTCTAATAAGATGATTTTGTTTTTTTTAGCTAATATACTAATGGAAGATTCTTTTTTTTTCTTGCCTCTTTTTGATTGTATTTTTTTTTGTGTAATAATTGCAACTATATTATATTGATAATCAATTAAATATTTTAAATGTGTTTCTGCAAAATCACCATTACCTGAAAAAATAATTTTTAGGTTTTTTAAATTATCTATTTCTTTTTTTTTCATTTATAATTTTCTGTAATTTGTGTATTTTCTTTTCCAAAATATTTTTTTTTAATGGAGATAATCGATCTAAAAATAATAATCCGTTTAAATGATCGATTTCGTGTTGTATACATACAGAAAGTGTATTTTCTGCTTGTATTTGGATTTCATTTCCTGATTCGTTTAATCCTTTTACAAGGATTTTTTTTGATCTTTTTATATAAGCATAATGTTGAGGAATTGATAAACAACCTTCCTTTGTTATTACAATTTCATTAGTTTTTTTAATTATACTAGGATTAATTAAAGCAATTTTTTTATTTTTTTTTTCTAAATCAATCATAACTATTATTTGTAATAAAATACCTACTTGAGTTGCCGCCAATCCAATCCCTTTATTTGCAATCATAGTTAAAAACATTTTATTAATTAATAATTTTATTTCATAATTAATTTTTTCTACTGGTTTTGCTATGGATGTTAATCCAACATGGGGGTATTTTAATATGTTTAGCAATTTCATTATTTTTCTTTAATAGTAAAATATATTTTTTTATGTGATTGTTATATATATGTAAATGAATAATTGTTATAAACATTTTATGATAAAACGTTTTTCAAAAAAATATATATTAATATATTTATATATATATTTATAATAGAAAATTATTAATATATAATTCTTATATATATTTTTAATAATTTTTATAAAATTTTATAATATAAAAATATTGATTAATAAATAACTTATTTTTTTATTTTTTTATTTATTTATTTATTTTTATTTTTTTCATTTTT